>JAGLTP010000124.1 GCA_023135215.1 Candidatus Heimdallarchaeota archaeon | reverse complement strand
TCTTCTTCTTTGTGTGATTGTTGTAGCCACCAAGGCATTACTCTAGCTTCTCTTACTTCTAAATCAAGTACTTCATCAAAAATTAGTCGAAGCTTCTCACGAACTTCCCCACCAATTTTCTTTGTCTGTTCAGGTGATCCTATGAAAAGTGTCTCAATTCGGTGCAGTTCATCAACCCTTTCAAAACCATAAGCTGATCCAGATTCATATCTATAAGTTGGACCAGACCAGTCAAAGATTTTTATAGGTAGACTTTCTTTAGCTAAAGTTTTACCCTGTAACCATACCCAAAATGGAGGGCATTGAGCATAAGAAAGACCTCCTATTGGAGCTGTTACTTTCTCTGCTAGTTTTTCTGTAGGGACTGTTTTAGTAATAGTAATATAATCTGCTATCTCTTCGAAATATTCAGGAGTTGGTTCTTTAGGCTGAACAACAAAATAAGGTTCAAAACCTCCTTGATAAATCCCTTCAGCATGCTCAGACCTCAACCATACAGACCAATCCACAAGCTTTGGAATCATCATTTGGTCAAATCCTAAAGGTTTGTATATATTATCAACCATTATCTGTTTGAGCGCTTCAGCTAATGTAGTTAATGTAGGAGATAAAATCCATTGGTTACGATAATTGGTTCTTTGAATCCAGTTAGCTTGCTGCATTAATTGAGTAGGGTTTTCTTCTGTATTGAGTTGTTTCTCACCACTGTACCAAACAATATCATGATGTTCTTTTTTAGCACCATAAAGCTGTTTGGAGATTTTTTCCCCAACCCTACGAACAATTCTTTCAATTGCTCCTTTTTCAACGAAATCTTCCTCAATCTCAGGATCTATTTCTATCTTGACCCATTTCTTCCCATCTTGTTCTTTGAAATTTAAGCTCTTTGTCAATGGAAGTGTAAAATCTGCAGCAGGTAAATCTTCGATTTCAGATTCAATTGTGTACTTATCAAAACAAAATCCTCTTATACCTACTCGATATTTTTTTCCAAATTGATTGGATATTTGTTTTCTAAGTCTTAATATTGCTACATGAGGTGATAAGGAATCTTCAGAATATATTTGAAGGATTAATTTGTTTTCTTTTGATTCCCAATTCTGTATCTCAAAATTACCTTCTTCTCGTATTTCATTAGTTTTCGCAACAAATTCTTTAATAAACTGCTGAACTTCTTTTTTGCTTTCATCAGGAAGAGGTCCACTTAGATTAAAGTGTGCTTCAAGATAGTGTTTCATTTTAAGGTCATCAGAAATATTTC
>JAGLTP010000123.1 GCA_023135215.1 Candidatus Heimdallarchaeota archaeon | reverse complement strand
CTGTAAATAATGTTGAGATTCGTTTAACTGATTTCAAGTTAATTCATAAAGGAGAAATCTTCCCAGTTGCCAAAGACCAGAGTAAAGAATTCATACTCGATAACACTCACTTATTCCTCAGAAGTTACAAATCAACAAACGTATGGAAGGTAAAAGCTAATGTGCTTAGAGCAGCTAGAGAGTGGTTCTTTGAAAACGATTTCTATGAAACTACTCCCCCAATATTAACGGGTTCTGCTTGTGAAGGTGGTTCCACTTTATTTTCTCTAAAGTACTTTGGGGAAACTGCTTATCTAAGTCAAAGCATTCAGTTGTATTTGGAAGCTCTAATCTATAGTTTGGAAAAAGTCTATGCAATCACTCCTAGCTTTCGAGCGGAAAAAATGAGAACTAAAAGACATATTAATGAATTTTGGCACATCGAAGCAGAAGAAGCTTGGGTTGACTTCGAAGAAAACATGAAAATCCAAGAAGAGCTAGTCGCTCACATTGTTCAATATGTTCTTGAAAATAACAAAAAAGAACTCAAAGAACTTGATAGAGATGTATCTACTCTTGAAACTATCAGAGCTCCCTTCAAGAAGATAAGTTACAAAGAAGCTATTGATACATTGAATGAAAATGGTTTCAGCTTAAAATGGGATGAGGACATCAAAACAGAAGAGGAGAGAGCTCTTTCAAATATCATGGGAGAACCATTCTTTGTCAGAGACTATCCTTCAAGTCACAAACCTTTCTACGTGAAACTCCATGAAGATGATCCTAAATGGTGTTATTCAGCAGATCTCATGGCTCCTGAGGGTTTCGGTGAAATTATAACAGGTGGACAAAGAGAAGATATCTTAGATACACTTATTAGAAGAATCAAAGAAGAAGGATGGAACACAAAAGATTACGAATGGTATATAGATCTCAGAAAATATGGTTCTGCTTATCATTCAGGTTTTGGTCTTGGAGCTGAAAGATTGACATGGTGGATATGTGGATTAGACGCGATTCAAGAAACTCTTCCATTCCCAAGAACAAGAAATAGGATTTATCCCTAGTTCTCTTTTTATTTAGAGAAAGTTTTCAAGAAAAATAATAAGTGCAATGTGGATTAAATTGCTATTATCTTTGTCTCTTATAATTCGTCCGTAAATCAAAATAATTACTAAAATCTGCTTTTTTTTCCAAGACTCTTATTCATCTGATTCTTTAACGATGTCTACGCTACCGATTATAGTTCTTCTTTCTTTTAATTTTTTATAAAAGCCTATGGAAGCAAATGTGAGTAAAACTAAATCTAATATAGAGATGATAATAAGCAAAGCTAATCCACCATTACAGTCAAAGATATTATAACTCCAAGCAAACAACCACAAAAGAGGAATTGTTAGACCTATTGTTAACAAACTCGCAATAATTCCTGGAATACGGATATTTACCACTTGCATTACCTTCAATATTAATATAAAAAATTTGTTTGAAAATATAAAAGGATTCTGCAGGTTTATTCCTAGAATGGTTTTAAGGTAAGATTCAATTTGAATAGTTATTTAAGTATCTGAAGCCAAATTACCTCAAGAGGAAGGAAATGGCATTTGGGTTTGAAATAATAAAAGATGGAATTTTCAAAAGAACCTACACAGTTTATGATTTAGCTCAAGATATTGGGATTTTTCAAGCTGAAGTTGTTGGAATGTTTAAACCAGAAATAATCATAAGCAATGCTGATGGTTATGAAGAATTGAGATGTATAAAAACAAGTGGTTGGAGAGAGAAATGGTTTGAGCTTTAGGTTCTCACTTTCTTTCTATTAAACCTCCAAACCAATATTATGTGTAATCCCAATAGAGCAAACAGGGATTCAGTTAAGTTTACTCTAGTTTTCTCAGGGAGAACTGTAAACATTGGGAGTTCACATACCTCTATTACAAATGGATTATTTATATCAGTAATATTTACTACAGTTATACCTTTTCCACGTTGTGCCAAATATACTACGTTATTGGGTAAATCAATATACATATTCTCAATGGGATAAACATGTTCAGTATAATTAGCTATTTCAAGATAATCGATAGGATTACTGATATCAATTATTTTGAATCCATATTCGAAAGCGAAATAGTTTCTAGTTTCTAAAAATGCAAAATTATCAATTATATGAATTTCTTGTGTTCTTGTATCTGTACTTAGATTGAATTTTTGAGTTATACTTACATTTGAGATATCTGAAATATCTAGTGAGATCAAACCATCTTTAATTGCTGATAAAAATGCAGTATCTCCTCTAATCTCTATATCACTTATGCGCAAGTTATCTTTTAATCCTGGTAATGTAGTATAATTGTAAAGCTCAATAGGTTGAGCTTTATTACTGATATCAAATACTTTCAAACCAATCGAATAACCTCCAAGAAATGCGTAATTACCCTTTATGGCAATATCGTATGCATTTATATTTTCTTCCTCGATTATATTTCTGGACAGAATAGCTGGGTTTTCTTTGTCTGTTACATCGATAATTGCAAATCCTTCATCATTAACACTGATATAGATTAAATCGTTGTCATATGTCAAGAAGTATGTTTTATTGGAAAAACCAGAGATTACTGATAGAGGTGAAAAACCATTTAATCCTTCACAGATATCAAAAATTAACAATGCATCTCTAGCGTATCTGTCTCTAGCTGATCCATATAAATAATCTCCCTCAATCTCAATGTATTTGTAGTTATTGTAAATCGGATCAGAGATTCTTGACAAATGTGAGATGTTGCTGGGATTACTGATATCAAGTATTTCAATTCCACAACTGCTCCCCACATATCCTAAATTATTCTTTACAACAATTGTAAAAGCATCACATGGTATTATATTTTCAGAGTTTGAATTTACATATGCTGGTGATGTAATAAGAAGAAATATGAAGATTATCGATACAACTAATTTTTTAGATTCTATAATTTTTGTCATAATAACAACTATTCTTTTGTAACTTAATAAATGTTTAGAGAGGTCAACAGATTCATCTTTAAAAGACATATTATATGCATCATTTATTTTAGGAAAGATTGCTCTAGGAGTAGCTTTGAATATAATAGCATTAATTCAACAACAGTTTTCAGCTGCTGTGAGTGGTACAACAGTAGCAACTATGGGATAATTAGAATAAAAAAATAACAATAGAAAAAAAAGAAAAACTATTGTTTTTCATGTGCTTTATCAAAGAAATGAGCCTTGTGTAAAACTTTTCCTTCTTTATTGTGAGGTGTTCTTACTAGATGATTTACAGCTTTCTCTAATTCTCTAACTTCATCAGCTAGAAAACTTGCTTGTCGAACCATCTCATGAGCTGCTGCTACTTTGATTAGCTGTCTTTCTTTATCTTTCTCTACGAAGCATCCATTCACATTAAGCTTTCCGGCTTCATTAAGTATGTTTAAAGCTGCCATAGCTTTGGGTCTTGAATATTCGTTAGTAAATGGATAGCTGGTAACTACACCAATTGAAGAAAGATAGTTAGTTGGCAAATCAGGTTTGGATCCTGCTTTGAGTTGATCAATAACATCATCAAATAATTTGGTAATATAAGCGAAAACTCCAGTTGCACTGAAAGCAGTAATTATGTATCCATTAAATAGACACATTTCTGTTGGATCAAGGAAATCTAGTTTTGCGCCAATCATTGGATCAAAGGGTGCGATTATATAACCTACACCTTCTTCCTTCCACTTTGCTCGCATCTCCTTATCTGCTGCATCAGAAACAACAATTACTGGATATTTTTCCTTGTATTTGTCAATTACAGATTGTGGACCTTTATCATTAGCATTTGGTGAAATCATAACTATTAGATCAGTTTCTACTTGATCGATAAGTGGGAACAGTCTCTCAGCTGCTTCTGGTTTCATTTTTGTTGAAGAGCTGATAACAGTTGCATCAATATC
>JAGLTP010000122.1 GCA_023135215.1 Candidatus Heimdallarchaeota archaeon | reverse complement strand
CCAATTGTTGATGCTCATAGTGCAATCTCCCTTGTACAACACTTCAAATTACTTGCTCAAAGTGCAATGGAAAGTGGGGACCTAAACCATGCAGCTATTTACTTCGGAGAAGCAAAGAAGGAATTTGACAAAGCATGTAATCTTCTCGAAAACTCAGATAATCCAGATAGTGAACAAATCTATCAACAAATTCAAAAAGAGGAATCAGAATTAGAGATACTCTACTCCATAACGGAATTAGCTTTGAAGTATACAGAGATTGTGAATTTTCTATATGCTCAAGATACAGAAAATGCTTCAAAATCCTGTTTAGAGATTGAAAAATTATTGAAGAAAATAGAACGAGTTGGCTCATTACCCTATGTGTACGGAGTAAGTGTGATTTATTCATCAGCGGCTTCGATTGTAAATGAATTAGTAACCCAAGAAATAGATAATTTAACTGTAATTGATAGACTAGTATCGCAATTCCAATTTCCATTAAAAGCAATGAGTGCTGCACTTTCGGAGGTACACTTAGAGTCCTTAGGCGTTGATGATTCAAATCCAATGAAGAGTTACCAAGAATTACAAGAACTTGATGAAAGATTATCTTATTTGGAAAAAGCTATTGAGCTTCTACCTCCTTTCTTACCGGATATAGATTTAAAGAGACACAAAATCCATGCCATGAAATACTACATCAAATCCATAATCGCTGAGAATAAAACTTACATTTATGCAGATAACAACATTGTTCTAGATTTGATTTTGAGAGCAAGAGCTCACTATTATGCTAAAAAAGCTGAACAAAGCATTGGGGAGATTAAGAGTAAAAAACAGGAGAAGAAACTTAGACAACTAATTAGTGATAGAATGCTTGAAACAAAAACAATTGGAGTGGTTACAGAATCAAGTTTGGTATCATTAGGTCTTCAAAGTATCTACAAGAATGAAGTTAGAAGTTATATCGAAGAGATGATTAGATTAATAGTAGAAGTCGAAGAATTACCAGACATAATTGGTGAAGTTGTAGAAAAGCGATTTGAGGATATGATAGACTTTCAAGAGATGTTAGATTTAATCATGATAGACACTCAGGAACTCCTAGCAACAAATGTAGAGGTCTCTATTAAAGGAAACGAGATTAACTGGGATTTTGTAAAACGAAGGGAGGCATTCATTCCTGCAGTTAGAAGTATGTTTGAAGCTGTTAAATTTGTGATTCTTGGTGAATTAAATGTTATAACTAAGAAAAAAGCTAAAGCAGAAAGCAGTTACTTAAAAGCAGGAGAGCTATTGTATAACATAAGCTCTACACTTGGTAAAATTGTTCATTATTTAGAAGATCAAAAGGATCTTCCACAAACAGTCTATACAATCTCACTCTTTTGTAGAGAAAACTCCCAAGCAATAAGAAGCAGAAGAAAAACAAAAGAAGTACCTTACAAAGAAATTGTATCTATTCTCGATTACCTCATACTTAACCTTTAAACGTGAATCTGTGTTTGTGTATTATGGGAGATATATGGAAGATATTCTGAATTTGAAAAAGAAAGGTATTCCTATTACTGTAGTAGGGTTACCTTATGCAGGGAAAACAACATTAGTTAACTGGTTATCGGATAAACGATTCACTAGACCCAAACCAACTGTAGGATTAAAATTCAACCAAATACAAATCGGAGATGTTATTTTCAATATTTTTGATGTATCAGGTCAAGCCCAGTATAGAGAAAAATTATGGGAAACCTATGTTATGACTTCTGCTGGAATAATTTTCATATTGGATTCATCTGATCCCAATCTTCTGGAAGAAGCTAAAAAATGGTTTTGGACTATAATTAATGAATGGTTGCCGGGGATTTTTTCTGATAAAGTAATATTATTTTTAGCAAATAAATCTGACTTACAAAAATCTATGAAATTAGATGAAATCATTGAGAATTTAGAACTAACAAAAATGTCTTCTATTCCTAATATTTCATTTCAGATATTTAAAACATCAATTAGAACTAACTCCAATGTTGAGTTTGCAATGAAATGGTTTTTCTCAAAAATCAAGCAGAGTGTTGAAGAACAAAAAATGAAACCTTCTGCGATTATTGTGACAGATACTTCAGGTACTCCTACATACCTTTATGATCCAAATGAAATCGTTGACGATGCAGGTATGTTCGTTGGATATCTACGCGCTTTAAGTGGATTTTCTGATGAATTATTGGGTCAAGAGAAATTTAAGGTAATAAAATTAGACAATCATTATTTCTTTATCTCTGAAGGGAAAGACTACATTGTGACAATTGCTGCTGCCAAAGAATCAGCATTACCAGAAGCTAGAAGATTATCTTTTCTCATACAAGAATTCTTAGTAAAAGATGAGAGTATATTGGAAAATGGGGATTTAGATTCCTTTATCTTAGAATACCTAATCTAAATGGTAAGCATTATACAATATCCTTAAAAACAAGTTACTTCCGCAACAATTATAAAGATAACAGATTCATTACTGTTTAGTGTTAGGTGTAATATAATGGATTGTAAATTCTGCAAACTTGGGGATATTGACCTTCTGGAAGATAGTTCTACTTTCAAGTGTCCTTACTGTGGTTATGCGTTCGAATCTTCTAGAACAGGAATCTGGTACGATAAAATGATGCAAATGCCTCTAGCTGCATGGTTACTAGCTTCTATCTTATGGTTCTGCGCAATGTTAACTGGAGTTGCTTTTGGTGCAGGATTCAATACAGCATCATTAAGTACAACCATTCTATTTCTCTTCATTTATGGTGGTTCTTCATTTCTTTATGGTTTTTCAACTTCATTAGATATGTTGCAAACCGTTTGGATATGGTTTAGGAACAAAATAACAAGACAACAGACAACATTTAACGAAGTTAAAGAAATCGTACAAGAACTAAGGAAGAAGAAAATAGTAAGTGAGATGGCAACAGGTCAAGCACTTGATGAATCAACCGGACAAGCAATAGAAACTGATATTCGTCCTGGTGAAAAGAGAATACCAAAAATTTCTCCTTCATTTCTAGCTGGTTTGTACACTTTGATTCTCGCAGCAGCATTTGTTATTGTGTTTAATGTATTCTTTCCACCCTTTACATGGGGAATTTGATCCCTTACACTTTATTTCTTAACATTCTTAAATAATCTATATTGTCAGAATCCCCTCTTGTTTCATTTACTGGAGTTTCAAGTATCCATGGTTTTTTACTCAACAGTGGATGATTAACTAATTCTTTAAAACCAGCTTCTCCAATCTTTCCTAAACCAATATGTTCATGGATATCTCTGTGTGATCCAAGCTCACCTTTTGAATCATTAGCATGGATTATTGCAACATTCTCTATACCTATAGTAGATTGCATTTCTTCTAGAGTATTAAAAACTCCTTTTCTATTTTTTAAATCATAACCTGCACTAAAAGCATGACAAGTATCGAAGCAAACTTGGACAGCTTTCCTATCATTAATTTCATTTAATATTTTCTCAATATCTGGAAGAACTCCGCTAACAGAGTTTTTACCCCCAGATGAATTCTCGATTAAAATAACAGTCTTACCATTAGCAATTTCTACACCCTTCAGAATTGAGTCAATATAGGTTACAAAACCTTGTTCTTTTGTACCTCCTTTATATGATCCACCATGTACAATAAAATATGGGATGCTTAGAGTAAGACTCCTGTCAAGTTCTAAGAGAAACGAATTAATTGATTTTTCATAAATCTCCTTGCTCTGAGATGCAAGGTTTGGGAGATAGGAGATATGACTAATAATTGGGAACAAAATCCTCTGTTCTAGTTGTTTTTTGAAGCTTCTTACCTCGTTTTCATTTAGCTGTTTTGCTGACCATCCTCTTGGATTTTTTGTAAAGATTTGAAAAGTATTGCAACAGAGTTTCTTTGCTCTTTCAAATGCAAAATCTACTGAACCAGAAATAGACACATGACATCCAACTCTAAATACCATTCATTTTACCACCTATATGAACCTAAAACTCATAAGAAGTTGCTAACTTCATGTATTTTTCAGTAGTTTCCATTAATAGTTCTTTTTCTTTTTCGGGGATATCTTGCAGAGAGAGAGAACAATTAACTTTCGCTCTTACATAAGCTCTATATGATTTATAGAATTGAATGAAAGGGGAAGAGATTAACATTTCATCTTTCATATTTTCTAAATAAGTTTGGAGATATAAATCAGACAAAGCATTCAATCCAAAATAATCTAAATCCATAGCCAAGAAGGATACTTCTTCAAGTATGTCTTGTATCCTTAGCATTTCATTAAATTCGATACAGTCAAAGATAAGAATCTCGTTTTCATGTTCGAAAATATTTGCAAGAATCAAATCACCGTGACCATCAACTATCTTGTCTAAACCTTTTCTTTCTTCCCAGAAATTCTTATTGTTCTTCAGAAATTTGTACACTCTTTTTTCCAAATTATCATCATATGGGAAATTTGGATATTTTCGTGTAGTTCTGAAATTTTCATCCCACTTTTCATAAATGGAATCAAATATAGAAAATTCTGGATAAACTGCATTTTTTTTATGGAATTCTGCAACAGTATTAGCAATTCTTCTTATTGTGCTCTTCTCTATACTCCCTGAATCTTTCAATTTATTTGATAATAAAGAATCCTGAGGAAGTTGTTTCATCTTTACGAGATATTCAACTGGTTTCCCTGTGTGATTAATTTTTCCGTTTTCAGCAACCGCTTCTACACCTAAATAAATCGATGGCGCTAAACGTTTATTTAGAGTAATTTCATTTTGGCATACAATTTGCCTATTTTCCAGAGTTGAGAAATCTAATACATCACCGAATTTAATATTCTTCTTCATTTTATAAGCATATAATCCAGTTAGAAAAACCCAACTAATGTTTGTTTCAATAACTTTAATCTCTGATTCAGTTTCATGTGGATAATTAGCTGGGTCAGTTAATTTCTTCACTACTTCTTTTTGAGAGAGCATTGCTAATCATTTCCAGAATTTTATTGTGATCTGTTGCCATATTAACTTCAATATGATCTAACTTGGTAGGCTCAAACATATCTCTGAATTTTTCATAAACCTTCGAATCAGCATCACTTAAGGTTTTTCGATTCCGTTTTGCCCTTTCTTCGAACCTTCTTCTAATAAGGCTTTCAGGACATGTTACAATTACCATCAAGAATTTAGCTTCGAATCGTTCACTTATTCTTTTTACTTTACTTCGAAGTCGTTCTTGATAAAACGTTCCATCAAGAACACACCCTACACCATGTTTCAGAAGAGTATAAACGACATAATATATTGTATCATAAACAACCATCCTTTGTCTAACAGAATATGAACCCCTTCCGAAAGAATCTCCTCTCACATCTTTGAAAATCCTTTTTCTAACTGAATCAGTACTAATGTGCTCTATTCTATATCTTCTTGCAATCTTTCTTGCTAAGGTGGACTTTCCTGTTCCTGGCAATCCAACCAGTAGAATAACTAAGGGGGGCCTTCTCTTAATCCTTGCAGAGATTAGATTCACTTCCTTTTAGCATGATCAGGACACAAGATTTGTGTTTCCTCTTTGAACATACCTTTCTTTACATGCTCCTTTGCATGTCTCTTACAAATATTTTTCCCACAGGAAGAGCACTTGTTTATATGATTTGTGCAACTAAAATCATCACAAAAATCACATTTTGTTGCATCGTCTGAGGATATAACGCTCTTACAATTTGAGCATACTACTGCATGATTTGAACATATTATTTTCTTTGAAATTGAGTCTTCTATTGTATGATCTTGACATAAGACTTTACCACAGACAGAACAGACATCAGGAGTCGATACAAATAACATTTTAGTAGATTTTTGTTCTAAGCAAATTTCACAAAGTAAATGAACTTCAGTTCCTAAAGCAGATTCAGCTATTCCTTTTAACGTTAGATCATTTCCTCTGGAATCTACTAACGATATTTCAGCTAATGAAACGGGAATATAAATCTGAGCAGCATAGATATCTTTTATTTCACTTGCCTTAGGTAAAATGAATTCCCTTTTATTTACCATTTC
>JAGLTP010000121.1 GCA_023135215.1 Candidatus Heimdallarchaeota archaeon | reverse complement strand
AGAAGATTTTCCTTGGATAGAATGGAAAATAGAGGTAGAGTATGTGAGATTGAATGATTATCCTGAAGTATATGATTACATTGCAGATAATGCAAGAATGGACCAAAATGGTCTTTATATTGAAGTTACGGAAGGATTTTTCACTTATTTACAAAACCGTTTGTTTGCGGACTTTAACTATTCTGTAGCAGATGCAGTTCTTCCTTGCTATGGTTTTCTAACAAATTATATTAGTTTCAAGTATTATGGAATAAGTTTCGCAGGTTTAGGAGGAATGGGTTGGGAAATAGTAGTTGGTTCTCCAAGTTCTATTTTCGAAGGTGGAGATGTGTCCAAACCAAGAAGAGGTTTTACCCAAATAATGATTCATGAACTTGGACATAGCTTAGGTTTTCCTCATCCTCACAGCTATACTTATGGTTGGGGATCCTCTTTCGTTAAGGAAACAATGAATTATTTCTCTTTAGGAGAAGAGAGTTTTAGTACTTTCTACCAAGATGGATTAGCAAGATCTCACGGAAATTACTTCTACCTTCTTGCAAGTGAAGAGATGGATTTAGCTTACACTATTTTCCGTGATGCAGGTGCACCTTCTGAACTAGATTGGTTAGTCGAAGAAGTATATAGTCTGCTCAATGGGTATTTGGATTTGTACAACGAGTTAAAATATCTTTCAGCAGTACTTAACATGACTACAGCTTTGGATAAAATAGAGCTAATACCTTATTATATTGCACATCCAGAAGAGATACCAACGGAACCAACAGAAAAGACAACTTTTCCACTTGTTATGATCTCCTTTGCAGTAGTATGGATTTTGATGAAGAAAAGAAAGAAACTTAGAAAGTAGGTTAATCTTTTCTTCAGAGTTATCATTCCAATGAAAAGGGTGAAGCCTTAAAAATAGATTCTACAAGAGGATGAAATTCTTCCTCATTGACTTGTTCCATAGCTAATTTGTGTCTTAATTTACTTATAGATTCTTTCAGAAATTTACGAACTTGCAGTCTACTTTCAAAAGTTTCTATATCAGCAACTAAGACAGCCATTACATTCTCTTGTTTTTCTATTATAACAGCTCTACCTTCATGATTTATGCTCCTCAGAGTTTCTGTTCCTTTACCAAGAACTTCAGCTGAGAAACTGATAATCGCAGAAATTAATCCTGAGACTAACAAATCATCGATGCTTTCTTTTTTGGAGAATTTATAAGAATATAATGGGAGTCCACTTTCATCAATAACAAGAAGCATATAGAGAATTATTGGTATTTTTTTAGGAGAACCGAAAGAAAAACTCATAATCTTCTTAAACAAACGCTTTGGTCCTCTTAACTCTTCGATTAATGAAATCTTATCCCTTAGTCTCATCTGGATTTCTTCTGATCTGTCTGTAAGATTATATTTTTCAGCAAATTTTAGTCCTGCCTTAAGAGCTTCATCAACTTTCTTACTCATGTTTCTATATTGGAAATAACTAGCTTTTGTTATAATTGCATCAATGTATAGAGGATGCTCTAACTCTTTAGTAACATGCAATAAGCTATCTATAAAATAAAGAAATTTTGTGCCAAAATCATTCTCGCTAGTTATCCTGAACATCTCAAAATAACTCTCTGCTAGAGCACCATAGGAATAGACTATACCTTCTAAAATTAACTGATTCTCAAAAAACTCTAAAGCTCTTTCAAAGAATTCAGCTGCTGTACTAAAGTTTACCTTCTTCTGATTATATAGTCCTTTATAGAAATAGTAGTAAGACATAGCATTAAAATTAAACTGCTCTTCTGCTAGTTTAAATCCATGTTCTAGGGATTCCCCTTTATCTTTGTTTGTTAGAAGCTGAACATATCCATAAGTTATCTCAACTAAAGGGTAAATGTAGCCGTTCTCTTTATTCAATTCATGAGCTTCGCTGTAAAACATATTTGCTTTATCTATTTTATCATCTAATAGATGAATATCACCTATTTTCGATAGAGTTTGAATGCGTAATGGAATTATTAGGTTATCAATTTTCAATATGCGTTGATAAATATTCAATGCTTCAGCTAGACCTCCACTCATCTTTTCTTTTATTGCTATATTCAGCGAAATAATAGCTTCTAATTTAGGAGAACTTATCTCCTTTGCAAGCTTCAGTCCATTATCAATGTGAACTTGGGCTGTTTTTACATTATATTCCTTCAGCTCTATTTGAGCTAACAAATTGTAGAGAGAGCATAACATTCCCTTATTCTCAATGTTTTCCGCTCGTTTTATTGCACTTTCCATCCACAAATCCTTTAGTGTATCATCTGCTAGATTGTAAGCGAAATTTAGAAGATCACATAACAATGCATCTAAAATGAAAGGAAATCGAATTGCTAGATCTTCAAGATTAATCAAATAACGTAGAAGTTCATTTAAAGCTTTGAAACCAAGTTCAGGTTTTTTCTCTGTTATTGATGAAAACTCATTTAGTGAAAGAATCAGAAAATCCTTCTCATTAGAATCTGTTTTTTGTTTGATTAGTTTTTCAATTTCCGGTAAAAGCAATTGAAAATCTTCAAATTGAAATGTATCTCTTAAAGCTAAGAGATAACACATCATTATGGAGAGATTTTTACTATCAACTTCTTTTCCTAACAATTCTTGTAAATCTAGAATCTCTTCATATTCCTTACTCCAAAAGCAATATAGATAGTAGATCAGAAGAACCAGTTGATCTTCTTTTTTCATCTTCTTTTTAATGGAATTGAGATATCTGGAGAGTTTCTTTCGAATTTGCTCTTCTTCCTTCATATCACCTATAATGCTCTCTAAAAAGCCATAGAAAGCATCTTCATTTCCTTTAATATATTGATCAATTTCATTTGTAACAAAACTTGGTAGAGTCAAAGTCATTTTACTCATCAGATACTCTAGAATGAATTTCAAGATTTATAAATGAACCTTTTCCGCGTTCTGAATCACATATCGACTTTAAGTGCATCACTGAAAATTAATGTTTTTCCGAACAAGGATTTAACTTCATCATCTATTGTTTTAGCCAAGTTTTCATCTAATTCTCCATGGAAATGTTTGGGAATTTCCAGATTTGACAGTTTATCAGTCAATTGATGAATTTTTCTTCTTAAAGAGAATGAATCATATGCACTCACAGCTACAGAACTGAATCCTTTTGGATGTGCTTCTATGATGATTTTGTGATTACCATAGGTGATAACTAACATCTGACTTTTTTGTTCTTCGAATAATTCGGTTAGCATATCTTTTACGGCTACAATAAAACCCCCAAAGAGCAGTTGATCCTTAACAGTCTTCTTTAAAATTACATAAGATCTCAAAGGTATTCCAGATCTATGAAGAACAATTAGAGCTAATGGAGATATATCGATCTCAATGGGAGATTTTTGCATATATCTCAAACCAAACTCCTGAAGGTTTGAGACATCATTTCTGAAAGGTTGATTAACCCAGCTTATTTCTTTTTTCAGTTTTTGATATATAACTTGACTGATCTCTTCGATTCTCTCTTCAACAATCTGCAAAAGCTGCTTGTTCTTTTCTTCTTGTAAAAGTTCTCTTGCTTGTTGAAGGCTATTGAATGCTTTTGTATAATCTTTCTTTATTGCGAAAATCTTTCCTTGTAAGAGATACAATGCTATTTGCTCTTTTAATAATTGGTTTTCATTAAAGAAAGGTAGGATATGGTCCAAGTTATCCAAAGCTTTTCCTAAGACTTCTAAATCATTTTCTATGTCATATTCCGCAATGTTTAGTAGAATGAGATTCATCAATATTTTTGCAGATATTTCTCCTCTTCCTTGAACATCAGCTTTCTCTAGAGCACTTTCCAGCTGTTGTTCTGCTTTTCCGTAATTTAGATTTTTGATATTAAGAATTCCTTTCAAAAATAGAATGTAAGATTCAATTGTGAGAGAAGGATTGTTCCTTATCTCTTCTTCGAGTGAACTTATCAAACTCTCGAATTCATTGATATTATTTATTTGTAAATAAAGTTCTGCAAGAATGCAATATTGATAAGTCTCTTTCATATTTAACTTTTCAACAATCTGCAGAGCTTCTTCATACTTAGATATTGCTTCTTGAAAATTACCTTGTTCTATTGCTATGTCTCCTAAGCATTTGATTGTGAGAGCTACATTTTTGTTTTCTTCCAGATTTTGAAAAGTTTGCAGAATCTCATTGAATATTTTCTCTGCGCTTTTCACATCTCCATAAAGAGTGTTTATTGTTCCTAAATTACCTTTAGAAGCAGTTAATAGGCTTAGATTCCCAGTCTTCTCAAATATTTCTATAGATTTTTCTGTTAAAGTTTTTGAATCATCTATTCGCCCACTATCTCTTTCTAAGAGAGCTAAAAGGTAAGTAACATGGCCTGTGTGATTTCTTTCTTCCAAATCCAACGCAATGTGCATTGCTACGTTTAATTTGTTTTCAAGTTTAATTTTCTCATCTACATATCTGTTCACAAAGAAATCATCTTTATGACCATCAAGTAGGATGTCGTTTAACACATGTTTTTCTTTTCGAGGTAGTTTATGAGTGCGTAGACCTTCCTCAAAGAGCATGTTCAGATGGAATTTACATTGTTCATAATTACCGAGATTCAGATATCCATTTGCAATAGAACGAATCGAATGCAATTTAAATAAAAACGGAATGTTTTTCTTTTCTTTTATTTTCGAAGCAAATTTTATAACTTCTTCATTTAGACCCTTTTCCAACGATAACCTAAGGAACCATAGGTTTAGAGCTTCAGAGGAATATTGTTGATCAAAAGATGTGAGTGTATCATAATCTGCTATGTTGAACAGTATCTTCCCGAGTGCAAACATAAGAATTTCAGAAGGTTCAGAAATATTTGGAACAAGATCAACTAAAAAATCCCTTACTTTAATTAAGGAATCTCCAGTATTGAAATCCTTTTCAGATTCTTTGAACAAATCCTGTTCCTTTTCGCTCATGAGAGGTAGGTAAATCGCAAATTCTTTTGGGAAGCCTCTCTTATTTCCCTTAACCTTCATTAGCTTCAATATATTTTCTTAGGAGCTGAATAAAAACATTAGCTTTCTATTAATGTTGTAACTAAATCTAACTGGACCTGTAACTTTTTATTCCAAATAAGTTTGCGATAACTGAATCCAACTCATATGATTCAGTTTCACTCATATCACCTTTATACTGATCTTCGAGAATACCTTTAACAGAAAGATGTTCAACAAGCCTATGCATCTTTCTACGAAGCATGAAGCTATCTCTTAAAGCTATTACAACAACTGAAAAGAGATTAGAATAGAATTCGATTAAGAGTTTGTATTGACCATGGTCGATAGATAGTACTCCATGTTTCTGATCCACAAAAAGCTCATTCATTAAATGTCTAATTGCAGATACAAATCCTCCAAAAAGCAAGTCATCGCTTACTGAGACATCTTCAGATAAGTATGTGCTTATCGGAATTCCACTTGAATGGAAAATCAATATAGCAATAGGTTTCTCTTCTTTTGGAGCAGCTAATTTCTTTGATTCCTTTCTTAAAATAGTTGAAATTGTATCGATGTCTTCAATGAAGCTGATAATTTTTGTATCTAGTATTTTATCGATCTCACTGTCGATAGCTTGCTTAACTTGTTCAATTCTTAACCGATAATCATCCATTAACAGAGGAGTATATGTTCTGGCATATTCTTCTCCTTTTTTCAGAAGAAATAAGGCAGTTTCAAAATCTAGAAGAATTATTTTAATCTTAGCTCTAATATGATAAATAATAGATAATGATTCATACTTTGCTTTTTCTTCTAAATACGTTACAATATCTTCTAAGCATTTATC
>JAGLTP010000120.1 GCA_023135215.1 Candidatus Heimdallarchaeota archaeon | reverse complement strand
TTCTGTAACCAAACCTGGGATTGCTAGACACATATATCTCACACTTTTCTTTTTCTAGATGTAATTAACTCTTTTTATCCGGCAATTATTCTTCCCAAATAATCTCTTCGTAGGTTGCAGCAACATTGCAGGTTCCCTCATGACTAACCATGCACGCACCGATAGGATGATCTGGTCTGCATGCTTTGTTGAATAACTTACATTGATGAGGTTTAGATTTACCAATAAGTATCTCGTCACAGATACAACCCCCATGTAAATCTGTTACCTGAAGCTCTGGTATATCGTATTTTTTCTTAGCATCAATATGAGCATATTTATCACTAATTTCATGTCCAGTTTCTGGAAAAATTCCAAGGCCTCTCCATCGAGCATCAGATACAACATAAGCCTCATCCAACGTTTTTAGAGCTGCGATATTTCCTTCATATTTAACCCATCGACCATAAGTGTTATCGACAACAGGAGCTTCTTCGTTTATCTGTTTGAGTAATGAAAGAATTCCCATTAGAATGTCTACAGGTTCAAATCCTGCAATAGAGACAGGAAAGTTATATTTTTTAGGAATGAATTCATATGGTTTGGTTCCTATTATTGTGGAAACATGACCAGGCGCTAAATAACCATGAAACTCTATGTCGTCTCTTTGAAGAAGTAATTCCATTGCTGGGGGGATTACTTTATGTGAAGAATATATACTGAAATTAGGTAGATTAGTTCGAACAACTTCGGCAGCAGTAACACAAGAGGTTGTCTCAAATCCAACACTGAAGAAGATAACATCTTGTTCTGGTGTCTTTTCTGCTAGTTTAATGGCATCAGACACCCCATAAACTACTTGAACATCTACGCCCCTTCCCTGAGCTTGATAAAGTGATTCAGTAGAACCAGGGACTCTCATCATATCACCAAAAGTAGTAATGGTTGCACCATGATTGTCAGCAATCCATAGAACCTCATCAACATCCTGAGCAGAACTCACACATACTGGACAACCGGGGCCTGCAATGAGTTCAATTTTCCTTGGTAGAAGGGATCTTAATCCTGCTTTGACTAAGTCATGTTCGTGAGTACCGCAAACATGCATGATTTTTATTATTTCCTTCTGTTTCTCTGTTTCGTATTTGATTTTGGAGATTAATGCATCAACTATTTTTTTATCTCTATAGGCTTTTGTTGGTTCTGACATTTTCTCTGAATCCAATATTGCTCTCTAAGATTTGCAAAAGAAGTATGAATAAATAACTTCTTCTCTGAGACAAGTTTATTAATCTTGATGAGAATAATTAATACTGAAATTTAAGAAGTTGGTTTTGTGAAATTACTAGAATTTTTTCCTGTAACTATAACTTGGATTTCGATATTATCACAAATTATACTGACCTTTGTTCTATGGTCAAATTACTATGATGTTTATGGTCTTGTTATTGTAGGATATATTTTCTGGGGTTTTTCAGTTATCTTTGGTCTTCTACCAATCTTTACATTTAGAAAAAAGGGAGATCTTCCAGAAAAGTCTAGTTATATTCACACTACTAAATTAGTAGATACAGGAATATATGCCATTGTCAGACATCCTCAGTTTCTTGCAGGAATTCTGTGGAGTGTTGCTTTGGTATTCCTCTCTCAACATTGGGTAGTAGATATTCTATTTATACCGGTGATAATTACTACATATGTTGATTCTCAAAGAGCTAACAAAGACTTACTTGAGAAGTTTGGAGAAGATTATAGAGATTATATGAAAAGAGTACCAAACTTAAATGTAATTTGGGGAATAATTCTACTAGTTATTCATAATATAAAGAAAGAAAAAAACAATTGAATCAATGAGATACAATATTTTATTTTTGAAATTCTTCCGGTATATTTATTTCAAATGTGCAGAACAACGCTCCTGTTAACGCAGTTTCAACTGGTTCCACTTTTACTGGTTGATCAAAGATTATTTCCCAATATTGCATAATAAAACCTGCACTACAATGACAGAAATTTGATGAAATTTCTTTTTCTTCTCCTTTCCTCAATGCACCACGAACCCAAGAACAATAACAACTGAAGTATCTTTTCATTTTTTCATCATCAGTAGTTAGATGTCTTTTTACTTGATAGGGGATTTTTGTTGTAATAATTTTATTTCCTTCCCTTATTCCTGGACTTATTGTTGGATTGTGTTTTACAAACTCAATTACATCTTTGTCTATATACTGTGCGTATTCTAATGTTCCCTCTTTTTGGTGTTTTTCAAGTCGTTCAATCAATTCTTTTCTTTTTAGTTTTAGAAATTCGTCGATATCATTTAATCTTAAGAAATCTTCTCTATCTTTTTTGATTGGTTCAATTGGACGACCATGTAAGCAAGGAGCTAATAATTTTATCGTTTTTTCCTCTCCTATTTTTTCTTCCATTCGCTTCATTATTTCTTCTGTGAAAGCTGGTTTTTTATCTGGATGGACCCCTAAAGGAGGAATGTCAAGATTTCTAAAAATCTCATCACGGATTTGTTCTCTGAACTCGTCTCCAATTCTAAGATACAAATTATCCATGGCATTATATGCTTCTGCAACATCTATAATCTCAATAATATAATCATAATTTTTAATGAAGTTGGAATAACTGATTAAAGCTCTCAAAAGTTCTAGGATATTTTCATTCTTGTTGCTGACAAGATATTCTGTATATTCATTTATTTTGCCTTCGGGAATTGAGTCAATACTAATTTCTTCTTTACTCAGAAATTCCTGAAATTCTCTTAATAAAACAAAATATCCTTGCAACACTTCATCCTCGACTTTGTTCTCCAACAAATATTCTCTGAAACCTTCTTCGTTCATTCATATCCCTTTCAATATGTTCTTTACAAATGCAATCTTATTTATAAATCAAGTTACTCAAACAGTTATATTTGTTTTTTAATTCTCTCAATTAATAGTTCAGCAAATTCTTCTGCTGCATTTATACATTCTTCTGATAGATCAGTCATGAATTCTGTTTGTTTAGGTTGAATTCCAACATAAAAAATAATTATTTCAGGTACAATTGGTTTAAGAAATTCTTCTAGCATTGTTAGTGATAACGTGTGAGTAGAAAAGTGAAATCCTTGAGCAATCATTTCTTTAGGAAAGATGGCAATCGCTCCTGGACTTTCCTTCATATCTGCAGCATCAAGCACAATGATTCTGTTTGGTGCTAGATTAGCTATTTTACCCAGGAAATGTTCTGGAACTCTTTCACAATAAAAAATTGTTACCCATTCTGGTAGATTGGCTTCTTGGAGCATCTCAGTAATATAGAGACCAACACCATCATCGCCATTATCCTTGTTTCCGACACCTAATATAGCTAAATTGTTTGTGTCAGCTAAGAAGCTATCAATCGTTTGGATAAATTCTTCAGTGAATTGATCATCTTCAGATTGTGTCATCTAAATCGAAACCTTGATATTCCTAAATAAGTGCTTCCTTTTTACTATGCCAAAGAAATCAGAAGTAGAGAAACTATATGATGAATATGCTCAATATTATGACAATAATGATAAATTCATCCCTGAAACTTTCGATACAGGAAGAGCCGCAATGAGTTTCGCAGATGATATTACTTGGCACTTTATGAAAAAGTATGCACCAAAGGATAAAAAAGCAAAAATTTTAGATGCTGGTGCTGGAGATGGGTATTGGACTATTAAATTCATTGAGCTGGGATATAGAAATATAACTCTTTCAGATTTATCTGAAGGAATGCTAGAACAAGCTAAGAAAAAAATTTCAAAAATCGCAAAGAAACATAACTGTGAATTTGTTAAATCGGACATAGCTGATATGAATGAATTTCAAGATAACAGTTTTGATTACATATTTTCTCAATATGACCCAGTATCACTCTGTATGAAACCTAAAAATGCCATTAAGGAATTAGCTAGAATTGTGAAGAATGATTGCTATATATCTGTTGTTTTGGATACTAAGTTCAGAAGAGTGCCAGAATTAATTGAAGCTAAGCAGATTGACAAAGCAGTTGAACTTCTTAAAACAAACATCTCTTATGATTTCACTTTTCCTCAATATAATCTTACGTGGGAAGAGTTAGCAGCATATTTTGAATTAGCAGGTTTAGAAGTAATTGAAGTTGTAGGTGCACCAGTTTTCATGCATCAAATAAAAGAGAATATTCTGAAAGAATTAGAGGAAAATCAAAAAATCAGAGAAGTACTGCTTGGAATAGAATTAGAATACTGTACAAATAAAACACTTGTGAATTTTGCAGGTCATCTGCAAATGATTGGTAAAAAACACTCCAAGTTTGAAATTCTGAGAGACCGGAAATAGTAATGTTTAAATTCATTTGATGGGTTGCAATAACTGTTTAACTGAACCGGTAGCAAGGACTAGCCGGGGGGCCAGGGCTACCCTACACTGGAAATGCTCTATATGCCAGGGTGAATGCTAACGCTGCGGTATCGTTGAGGTTGATACGCCTTGCCTAGATAGCGTCGAAGCGTCGACCCACAGGATTGTGTATTCTGGAGGCGGTTTCAGAGGAAACCGTTAGAAAGGATAAGGTCAAAATGGGTCAGGCACGGAAGTGAGCAGCTCTAAGATCAATATATGATGCTTGTGATAATCGGCGTGGAGCTTAAAGGCATGAAACGGCTTCTGATTCGGTAACAAACGTTAGGTCCCTACAAACGATTCAGTTACAATAATTTTTTCTTACTTATTAATACTAAAACTATTGAAAGTATCTTATAAAAAATAAAAAAGAGGATGTGAAATTCTAATAGGTTTCACATAAGATTTCAAAATAGTTACTTGGGTGACTGCAACTAGGACATGAACCTGGTGGTTCTTCACCCTCATGAACATGACCACATTTCTGACAAACCCATCTAACCTTCTCTTGTTTTTTGAAAACAGTTTTTCCCTCAATTTGTGCAAGAAGTTTCTTGTATCTTTCTTCATGATGAGCTTCTGCTTCACCAATTGCTCGAAGCCTTTCAGCAATTTTTGAGAATCCTTCTTTCTCTGCAACATCTGCAAATTCAGGATACATTATGGTGGTTTCATAGTTTTCACCAGCGATTGCGGCTTTAAGATTAGCAATTGTGTTATCTAACACAAGCGGAGCAGCAGCGTCAACTGTAATTTCATCCTCATCTAATTTTAATTTCTTTTTCACTTGGTTTAGCATTCGGAAATTCCATTTTGCATGTTCTCTCTCATGATCTGCTGTAATAAGGAAAATATTAGCTACTTGCTCATATCCTTCTTTCTTAGCGATTTTTGAATACATAGTGTATCGGTTTCTTGCTTGACTCTCTCCAATGAAAGCTTTAGCTAAATTCTTCAGTGTTTCACTCATTATATTACTCTCCTAGTATTGAACATAGATTAGTGTGTTGAACTTTAAATGTTAATTTAAATGGTTTTTGATTCTAAACTCAAGAAAATAAACAAACTCCTGTCTCATTTGATTATTCGCTCATCCAACTGTTTTTTTAACCAACATGCTTTGCACAAATTTCCAGAAGTTGCTTCACCACAGTTCTCACAATTTTTGAGAACTCCTTTTGGTTGAGCAGTTTTCATTATTTCTAATAATTTATCATTTCCCCGAAGGATGTTGAAAGAAAGCATTGGTTGTTTCTCTTGGGTTTTAAAAATAAATTCTCGTACATCTCCTCTATAAGCTTCTACAGCATAAGGACAGGGAATTTCTTGATATTCAAGATCATTCAGTACACAAAACAAAACAATCTCTGCTTGAGGAGTAGCTCGGAATGGTTTCACTCGAGGAACAAGAGATTCATGAATCTTCCTTGGACTAGGGTCAAGTCTTGCTAATCGTTGAATGTCGCCACGAACGATGTTTAAAAGTATAGTCTCTACCTCGTCTTCAAGGTTGTGAGCTGTAACTAAAACATCGGCACCTATGCCTTTTGCAGCTTTATTCAAAATCTTCCTTCTTAGGATTCCACAATAAGAGCAAGCTCCATACTCCCTCTCTTTTCCTCTTTCACCGAGTATCTTTAGTATTTCATCAAGATTATAACCAAAATCATTCTTGAAGGAGAAAATATGGTGTTCCAATTCCAACTCTTCTACATGTTTCTTTGCGAAAAACAATCCCTCTTCTCTATAATTTTCAATTCCCTCATCAATCGTTATCGCAACCAATTCACTTTCTGGAAAATCCTCTTCGATTTTGTTTAAAATGTGTAACAAAGCAATACTGTCTTTACCACCTGAAACCCCAATTGCAATTCTATCCCTTCGTTTTAGCATTTTGTAACGGGTAAGTGTTTTTTGAACCCTTTTTACCACTTGTTCATTGAAGTGTTGTTTACACAGTGCGATTTTATCATAGGGACGAACATAAACTGCTTGTTTGTCACAGAAAGCACAATTCATCAGAATTACCTTCAAAATTTAATCATCGAAAGAACTAAGTTAATTACTATTAATAGTAAACTGAATAATCTCAATGATCTCATTATTGTTTTCTTTTTTCTATCTTCTAATTCTTTGATTTTACAATATTCATTTATTATTTTATCTCCATCGGTTATACCTAATGGAAGCAGATTCAGAAAAACTGCCATTACACTCAAATTAAGGGTATACAATACTTCAATATTCCAATAATATGGAAACCATACTGATAATCTCTTTCCTTTTGGTGGTAAATAGTTGTAAATATTTATTCCGAGATAAAACTGTGATGTGCTAGTTGTATTTGAAATGGGATCAATGTTTGTGGGTGTAGTTTCAACGTTACTCCCATTTAGAAGTGATATGAGAATTTTACTCGTATTAAAATTACTAGTAAAGAATGTATAATAATCATCAACATTTTCGATTAAAGTAACATTAGTCGGATAGGAACTTTCGTTGATCAATGTAATTTGTTGTATTATGTCCCCTTTTTGCAATCCTGATTCCTCTGCAGGAGAATTTTCAAAAATATTTGTGATTAAAACACCATTTGGGGCATTATAACCAATTGAAACAATGTAAGGTGATAACAAATATAATATTACGAATATTAAAGCGAAAATTGCGTTAACAGCGGCTCCATTCATCCACACTCTCATCTTACTTTTTGAAGATGCTTTTTCCATACTTTCTTTTGCGATTTCAACAAAGGCTCCAAAAAGAACAAGAAGAATGAAAATTCCAGAAGTTTTAATCTTTAATCCTTCTCTTTTAGCCATGACTGCGTGAGCAATCTCGTGTGGTACAATTACTAATACAAAAGGTAAAATGAACAACAAAGCAACCTTGAAATCCATAGTAACTCCTGGTATTATTAATTGGATACCTAGTCCCGCTGGAGAATTGAACAGAAGTAAGAAAGGATTGATTATGAAATAAACTAGAAATCCTAGTGCTATTAAACCTGCAAGTATTTTTCCAACATTATAAATTACTTTCCAAAATCTTTTCCCTTTATCACCCATCTTTTCTAAGATTTTGTTGAAGAATTCTGTTTTTATCATAATTCCAAGTGGAAAGAAATGAATTCCATACTTTCCTAAATCTAAAATATTTCCTAGAGCTGTTAGAAAAAACAACCCCATAATAATTAACAGAATTATTTGAAGAGTGGTAATCATTGGAAATCCTTTCGCGTTTTTTGTATTTTCAACTGTTTATAAAAAGTGTCTTCTTTAACAATTACATTTTATGACTAAACTGATTCTTTTTATTAATTACATTTCTCAAGTTCTTAAATGAAACGAATCGCAAAATGGCACGGCAATAAAATCACAGCAGAACCATCTGAAGGATGTAAGCTCTGTGCATTGGGTGCAAAACTAGTTTTATTTATTACTGGTGAATGTGATTCCAATTGTTTTTATTGTCCAGTTGCAAAAGAACGAAGAAAAGATATAATTTTTGCTAATGAGCAAGAGATTAAATCCCCAAGCGAGGTAATTAAAGAAGCTAAGATGATTTCTGCTAAAGGTGCAGGAATTACTGGTGGTGATCCCGCGATAACAATGAACAGAGTTATTGAGTACCTTAGTGCTCTAAAACAGGAGTTTGGACAAAATTTTCATTGCCATCTTTACACTTCTCATTCCTTAACAAAGACACAACTTGATGAATTATTTAATGTTGGTTTAGATGAAATCAGATTTCATCCTCCAAGGTTGAATCTCACTAATAATATGAAAAAATCCATAGAAGAATCGAGAAAATTGAAATGGATTACAGGAATTGAGATACCAGTTATACCAGATAAAGAACAACCTATTTCCGAAATAATTGATTTTGCGATTGATAACAAGCTGCATTTCATTAATCTCAACGAATTCGAGATAACAGAAGCAAATTTTGAAATTTTGAGCAAAATGAATTATGAATCAAAAGGAGCTGTTAGTGCTGCTGTAAAGGGTAGTGAAGAACTTGCATATAAGTTGCTTAAACATTTTAAGACATACCCGATTGCGATACATTACTGTTCGTCAAAGTACAAGGATAAAGTTCAATTACGAAATCGTTTAATCAGAAGAGCTAAGAACTATTCCAAACCTTTCGACACTATTCTTAACGATGGGTTAATTGCTCGGGCAAGGATTAAAACTGTATCAGAGCAGGATTTGCTCAAATTAAAACGAGTATTGATAGAGGACTTTAAAATTGATAATAATTTGATTGAGATAGATGCAGAGAATTGTTATCTATTTACAAGTTGGCAAATTATTAGCAAACTAATGAATGATTTTTTGAAATCTTTAAAAGAAGAAATAGTAAATATTGAGATAATTCATCAATATCCATATGATGGTGGAATTATTACCTATCTTGAACCCTTATTCGAAAAAAAGTAATCTAATCAAGAAGAGGATATCTCAATAGAGCAGCAATCCCACCTAGTTTAGATAGTTGCTCTCCAGACTCGTGATTTACAGACATTATGACTGTTGATCCTCTTAATTTTGAATTTTCTTCAACTAACTCATCTATAGCCATTCTCTTTGATATATCATCAATTTGAAGCTGATCATCACTTATGAGAAGCGTTTCAATAGCCCCTAGAGAAAGTGCTCGTTTAACACTCTGTAATCCATAGGTAACTGTTCCTGTATCTTGTCCGATCCTTTTGAGAACCTCTTCAAGCAATCTTGTCTCATAAGCGACTCTTTGATTTTTAGCTATTTGTTCAGGAAGCTTTTTCGAAAGCACTTCCTTTAATCCCACTCTTCCACCAGTACTTACATGTACTCTTCTGGTTTTATCTGCAAGAGATGGATCTCTGTTTTTAATGAACTCGTAGAAATTTTCAGGAGTAAACCCAGGACCAGCAAGTATAACCACTTGAGAATTATACTGATTGTCTGTATCCTGCATAATTTGCAAGACTTCATTGAAAAATTGCCCCATCTCACTTGAGTGTTGCTTAGCATCACTGAATTTACGAGCAACAGAAAAAGAAAATTCACTTATAATTTTAACAGAGAATTGAGTTACTAATGCCACACAAGCTGTGTTATCCTCTACAGTAATAATCAAAATTTGCGCGAGCATTGAAGATTTCTCAACTTCTTCTAGAACTTTCCTCTCCATTGCTGTCCAATTTTCTTTTGAAATCATCACTTTTTCCATAAGTGATAGCGAAAGAGTATGATACGTACCTATAGAAACAAGATTTTCAGGACCACTAAGTATTTTCCCTTTTAATCTTAGATTGTCACCAAAACCATGAAAAGCGAATTCCTCCAATTCAATCTCAAGGGTCATTTTGACACGCTCTCCAGAATCAGCACGCCCATCTTCCTCCTTTCTTCTAATTCTTCTAGAGGTGGAAGCTTTTACTTTGTTACCTATCTTAAGAATTCTATAAATGGCATATAAATCATCAACTGTATCTGGAATCAGTTCAACAATACCATGCTTATAGTCTTTCTTAGTAATTTTCATTGAATTTCCACTCTTCATGATTTTAACGTAATGCTAATTTTATTCAGAATATTCTCCTTATACTTTTATGGATTTATGAGTGTTGTATAATCTATGCCTTTGTTTTTCAAATCATTAATACTTATTCGATAGCTATCGCCTTTGCTTTTAGTTAATGAATCAGGTACTGATAAAAAAAGAAAATCCATTCGCTTTCCAACAAATTTAACAGCTAGATAAGGCCTTCCTCCAACTCTGTTAGCAAATTCAATTAATCCGTTTATCTGCTCTTTTTGTACATAAAAGACATCTTGACGACTTGTTTTAATTTCCAGCGCCAATAGTAAATTTCTTTTTGCTGATCCAGCAAAAACATCGGGTCGAGGCATTTTGCTAGTGCCGGAAGAAGAGGGTGCTCTCATTACTGCAAATCCACTCTCCCAAAAACGATTCACTAATACTCTTTCATAATCTGCAGCTCTCTTCTTACTCACTTTAGCCAACCTTATGTTTTTTCTATGTTAATTCAATAAACTACTGTATAAAAATACTTTTTGTCAAAAAGGTTCAACCAGAAAAAATAAAAATGAAATTAGTGGAAAAATTTTAAACTGGAATTTGTTCTCATTATATGATTCAAAGATAATACTCTATTGATAATTCCAGAAACTAGTGAATGTCATGAAAAATACAAACTATCTGTTAAGACATATGATGGAAGAAGACATATCAAAAGTGTATGAAGTAGAGAGGAAAAGCTTTCCCTTTCCATTTGGTGAAGTTCTTATCGGTAATATCTTTTATGCAGCACCTGAGTTGTGTTTTATTATTGAAAGTGATGGAAACATAATTGGATTTGTAATGGGGGGATATACCGCGATACCAAAACGAGCTCATATATTATCTCTAGCAGTTTTAGAAGAATTTAGAGAACAAGGATTGGGACATAAAATATTAACTTATTTTCTGAATTCAATCAGAAAATTAGGATATTTAAGTGTCAAACTAGAAGTTAATATTGATAATCATAAGGCGATTAAACTCTATGAAGAATTTGGTTTTAAAATTGATTCGAGGATAAGAAAATACTATCAAGATGGATCGGATGCTTATCTTATGATTAGAATTGAAAATGAGAAATGAATTTTAAGTAATATTTTGCTTGATTATTATTTTCTAATGCAGTCTTATGTTTTTTCTATTTCCGTTTCCTCTATCCCCATTACTTGCTTGTGAATGTTCTTTGCTGCTATTTTTCCTGCTCCCATTGCTGCTATAACTGTAGCTGCACCTGTAGCAATATCTCCACCTGCATAAACGCCTTCTTTGCTTGTTTTTCCTGTACTTCTATCAGTGACTATGGTACCCCATTTTGAGATTTCTAAGTCTGGAGTAGTTCTTGGTATTATAGGATTTGGATCATTACCAACTGAAATTACTACAACATCACATTCAATCAAATGCTCTGAACCTGGGATAGGTATTGGTTTAGCACGACCTGTTTCATCAGGTTCTCCAAGTTCAAATTGAAGACACTCTACTGCTCTCACAGCACCGAGCTCATCACCAATGATTCTTACGGGATTTGTCAAAAATCTGAATTCTATCTCTTCTTCTTCTGCATGATGAACCTCTTCCACTCTTGCTGGGCATTCCTTTCGACTTCGACGATATACAATTATTGAATGCTCAGCTCCTAAACGTTTGGCAGTCCTAGCAGAATCCATTGCTACATTCCCAGCTCCAATAACAACAACACTCCTTCCTCTCTTCACAGGTGTTTTGTATTCAGGAAACAGATATCCTTTCAGAAGATTAACTCTTGTCAGATATTCATTAGCACTATAAACATTGACAAGATTAATACCGGGGATATTAAGTAGTCGAGGTGCCCCAGCTCCAGATCCAACAAAAACTGCGTCATACTCATTGAGTAACTCTTCAACTGTTTTGTTTTTTCCTACAAGAAAATTAAGTTTTACTTCAACACCAAGTTTTACTAAATACTCAATTTCGTACTTAACCATATCCTTGGGAAGTCGAAATTCTGGAATTCCATAAACAAGAACCCCTCCTGGCTCATGTAAAGCTTCGAAAATTGTTACATTATGACCATGGAGAGCTAAATCTCCAGCACATGTTAAACCAGCAGGACCTGCACCAACGACTGCTATTTTCTTTCCAGTGGATTTTGGAAGTTCTGGGATTTTTTCTCCTTCTTCACGCGCATAATCTGCTGCAAATCTTTCTAGATTACCTATCGCAACTGGTTGATATCGACGACCCATAACACATTTGGATTCACATTGCAACTCTTGTGGGCAAACACGTCCAGTAACTGCTGGGAGGCTGTTTTTTGTCTTAATAATAACTGCTGCTTCCATGAATTTTCCTTCACGAATCAAAATGATGAAATCTCTTATTGGAACTTCAACAGGACAACCACTTACACACGGTTGATTCTTACATTGCAAACAACGTTGAGCTTCTAACATAGCTTCAGCTTCGTTATAACCATATGGTACTTCCGAAAAATTATCAATCCTATCCTCAGGATTTTGAGTGGGCATAGGTAATTTTGTCCTAATAATTCGAGGACGTGGTTTTCTCTCAGTTGTCACCTTTATCACCTTTCATTTTTTCTGCTTGACATTCTTTCTCTTTTTTATATAGAATCATTGCCTCTCGTTCTTCATCTTTGTAAGCAGCTAACCTTGCCATGGTTTCTTCCCACTCAACTTGGTGGGCATCAAAGTCTGGACCGTCAACACAAGCGAATTTTGTTTCCCCCCCAACTGTCAATCTGCAAGCACCACACATTCCAGTTCCATCTAACATTATTGTGTTCAAACTTGCTATAGTCTTAATACTATAAGGTTCTGTAACTTTTGCAACAAACTTCATCATGATAGGTGGTCCAACGCAAAAAACTGTATCAATTTGCTTTCCACTATCGATCATCTCTTGCAATTGATCTGTTACAAAACCTTTTCTTCCTGCTGAGCCATCATCTGTGCAAATATATAGCTCATCTGCAAAATCTTTTATTTCTTCTTCATTGAAAACTAATTCTGCTTTTCTTGCTCCAATTATAACTTCTGTATGATTTCCTGCTTGTTTGTATGCTCTTGCTACTGGTGTTGCTATAGCTATACCTAATCCGCCACCAATAACTATAGTATTACCTGCATTTTCAGTATGAGTTGGTATTCCTAATGGACCAGCACAATCTCGCAAACTTTCTCCTTTTTGATATTCAGCTAACTCATAAGTACTTGCTCCCACTTTTTGAAAAATAACACTTATCCATCCTTCTTCAGGGTCCCAATCTGCTATTGTAAGTGGTAATCTTTCTCCCTTTTCGTTTGAGCGAAGTATAATAAACTGACCAGCTTCACATGTTTCTGCTATTTCAGGAGCTTTTATTTTGAACCATACACTCTCAGGAGTTACATCCTTCCTGTCAATTAAGTCATACATTAGTCAGTCACTCTACAGTTTTTTCTCAATTTATGGACATAAATATGAGTCGATATGGTTTCTAAAATTTTCCTTATTTTAATAATTCTCTCTATACATTATCCAAAATAAGAAAATTCGCATGTTAACTCATTATTTCTCTAAGGAATTCAGTAGCATATGAACCCTTTTTGATTTTAAAATTCATTTTAACTTTGGTTCTCCCTTCATTTAATTCGTCCACACCACTTTCTGTAATTCTGATATCTTCTGGATCAAAACTGATCGACCTAAAAGCCCCCTTCCCCCCTATTTTTTTGATAAAGGGTTTTTGGAATTCAAGCAATGATAATTCTTCTTCTTCCAATATTGCTAGATAAATTTCTCCCATTTCACCCTCTAGTTTAGTATTGGCACCTATAAGTGGAACAAAAACTGCATTATTCTTAACAACTTCTCCAGATATGGGTTCAGTTATTTTTTTACCATATAGATCATAACGAGTTTTCAAGTATCTATTGAAGAGAAATGATTGAAAAGCATGGATGAATAATTTCTGAAGTTGTAAAGGAAGTGAAGATAAAGCTTGCATATAATTTTGTTTCCTTTTCTTTAGAGACAAAAGGAGTTTTCTTTCTATTCTCAAGTATGATGGGAATAGATTAAGAGATTGTTCAGCATCCTCATTCTCCCAGAAAGAATTTCTAGCTTTTATGACGTTTTCAGCCTCTCCATCGAAAACTTTTCCTACATAGATTTTTATTGCTTCTTTTAAATTGTCTTCCAAAAGTTTTTTTCCTACTAAATGAGTTATGGGTCTTATCTCTCCAAATCTTTGTATTCCAAATGAATTTTGAATCCCTCCAATATCCTTGATTTCCTTTAGAATTGTATCTATCCGTTCTTTAGCCTCTTCTTCGGGAAGCTGTATGTCTCGAATAGTAATATCAAAATAATTTCCCCAAAGCTCCCCAAGTCTGATTTCCTTTAATCTTAAAGAATGTGATTTTGTCTTAATGGTTGGTAGATCAATCTCCTTAATTGTACCTTTTTCAAAGGAACTCTTTACCCCCCATACAGATACTCGTTGAGCAGTAATTGCTCTTTTGTCTTTTAAGCCTGCAACATTGATGGTATCTCTTTGTATTCGCCACAATTTTGAAACCCAATCTAAAGCGTTAGATGTATCTAGATTTCTTTTGATTAGGACAAAGTGAAGGAATAATCCTGTTCGTCCCGGTAAGTTAAACTGATCCTCTCGAGGATCTAAGATTTGTTGATCTTCTATAATTTCACCTACAATGAAGTCTTCTGGTGTTTGTTTGATCCTTCCACCTACACCTTCAGAATTGATAATAGATGGTACTCGTAAGTGAAGGAATTTTGTTGTCATACTACTACCACCAATTATAGTAAGGGTAAATCTGAACAGAATTTGTCAATAAGTTCTTCTCGAGAAGGTCCAATTCCTACAACTGTAATTGTGCCAGGTGGAAGTTGTGTTAGACCAGCATCATTGATAATAGCAAAAGGGATGTCATTTTTTCTAGCTAGTTCTGCTAATTCTTGAATTTCTTCCTCTGATTTAACTTTTACAGTGATTTTCTTTTGGCCTTCTTTCAACCAGTTATCAGCCCAATCAGGGTAGTATTTTTTTGTTTTTACATAAGAAGAAAGAGAACCATGTGCAACTTGAACTGCCGTTTTTCCTTTAGACATCTTCAGATCGGTTCTAACTGCAATGACTTGTTTATATCTAAAACTCATACAAAAATCCATATTTTCTTAGATATAAAATCATAACGATTACTTGTAATTTTGAAAAACGTCTTGAGAGAATTAGTTTTCTTATTTCTTAATATTGGTTTTGTTGTCAATAAATCAAATAATTCTCTCTTTTTCGTTAAAGATATTCAACATAGGCTTCTGTCTCTAGCACAGAAGAAACTGTTTGAACTATCACTTCTTCGGGAATGGGTAATGCGTTTTTGTATTTCTTATCAATTTCAATCTTGTACTCTTTCTCACTAAAAGGAGGTAAGTATAGTGTTGAAACATTTACCACAGGTATTGGGTGTAAGAGACTTTCCACAAGTTTTTTCGGATCATTTGTTCGCTCCAAAAAACGAATCTCTTTATGTACGGCCTGCTCTATCTTCTTTAGGCTTTCAGGATTTTTGAGTAATATAGCATCTTGCCTTCTTGTAA
>JAGLTP010000012.1 GCA_023135215.1 Candidatus Heimdallarchaeota archaeon | reverse complement strand
TGAATCTAGCATATTTATCACCTAACCAAAGCATTCCTTTTTCTTCAAGTTTCTTCAATGTTGGAATTGAAATATAAGCTGATAATTGTTCAATAGGGTACAAATTCTCATTGTAAGAAGCCATTTCCAATAAAGCAGTTTCTTCTTCTTCATTTAGTTCAAACAAATCTTTCAAATTGCGTTCTACAAAATTTTCAAGCCCTAAACCTGAAGAGATAAAAGCAATCCCTAAATTTAAATCGAAAATTGATCTTTGACTTGTTGTTATTAAATCCAAAACTCCTTTGTTTATCAACTGTGGTGCTTTTCTTCGCAAGTAAATTTCGGTTTCCGAAATAGACAATGCTTCTACCTTAAGAATCTTAGAATTATCAGTAAGATATTTTTCATAATCGAAATCATACAGGAATCTTTCATCTAAAATGCTTGCTACAATGATATTATACTGCCGTTCTTTTAGCTCTTTAATTATAGAAGCAAATATTGGATAGAACTCATATAAATCCATTAATTTGAAAAGGTGTAAATTATCAATGAAGAAATAAAGAAAGGTACTAGTTTCTATTAGTTTTTGATTTATCTTATCCAAATTCTCGAAAAATAAATTAACATAAAATTCTGTAAAAGAGATACTCGCAGGTTTCTTAACCTCTTCATCTAGTCCAGGTAGATCATCTCCTAATCTCTTTTTACCCACTTTTTCAAGTAAGGAACGCCATTCAGGTGCTAATTCATCTATCTTATTTTTCCATTCCTTAAAGAAATCCAGAAGTCCTCTTTCTTGAGGTACAAGGTCAAAACGATGTGCAATATCTTTTCTTCCAGAAGCAGTAGTTTCAAGTTTTTGCAGAAGAGAACTTTTTCCGGTTCCTTCAGCTCCTACAATTAAGAACGATAATACTTCAGATTCGCCTCTTTTTTTCTTATTAACAAGTTCTATAAAATTATTTATTGTCTCTCTCAGACCATAAAAGTCATGTGGCTGGCATGGTTGGAAAAGACTACTATTCTCAATAGTCATTTGAATCCTCACGCAATTCTCAATTTGATAATATACGTTTTCTATTTATAAAATCTATGAATGAGTTATATTATGAAAAGATTTGGTTTGATGTAAAATGCCTATCTACGTTATCTATGGATAAATATTCGAATTAGAAAGAAATAAAAATGCGTTTGCTAAACTATACATACTAACCTCAGAGGTGAAAAGATGACAACAGGTGAACGTTTTGTTGGCTCCAGCAATAATTCAAGCAGAAGATCTGGAAAGAATCGAAGAATCAAAAGAAGGGATCATCTTTGCGCGAAAGAGGATAAAAGAGCTTGAGAATAGCCTTATTTTTCTGAATGATTTGTATAATCAGAGTTTGATTATTTTACTTGATCAGCTTAAAGATAAACAACAGCATATTTTCTTTGCGGCATCAAGGATTTTAACTAAAAAGAACTTATCTTTGAATAAACTATCAGATATGCTTTCAGAAAGATTTGATTTATCATTCTCTACTATCAAATGGAATCTAACTAAACTTAGGGATATTGGTCTGTTTGAAACCTTTGGTGAAAGAGGAAATACGAAGACTATTCTAATGCTGACGCACCTTGGTCTCTCTCTTTATTCAAATTTTGCGCAAACTAGAAAATAAAATTGTAGAAACACAAAACAATAAATGGTAAATGCATAAAAGTAAAATGGTCGAGAAATGAAATCTGATTTCCATAAATATAAAAAATCAGGATTAATCTTAGCGGACGCTTTGAAATATGCTAAGGAAATTACAGAGCCAGGGATAAAACTCATTGATATTGCTGAAAAAGTAGAAAATTTCATTCGAAATCAGTCAGCTCAACCAGCTTTTCCAGTAAATATCTCAATTAATGAGATAGCAGCTCATTATTCACCTGTGGTAAACGATGACAGCACAATTCCTGAGGGGTCAATTGTTAAAATTGATGCTGGGGTTTCAGTAGATGGATTTCTTACAGATGCAGCTCGAACCTTCATTTTCGATGATAAATGGACTAAGATGAAACTTCTAGCTGAAACTGCTCTAGAAAATGCTCTAAAGGCTATTAAGCCGAATGATAGTGTTTTCATTGTTGGAGAAATAGTTGAGAAGACAATCAAGAAAGAAGGATATAAACCAATAGTGAATCTCAGTGGTCATTCAATGACACAATATTCTTTACATGGGGGAGTCTCAATACCAAATTACAAAATTTCAAGAGAAGCGAGAGATGATTCACACAGATTTATTCCTGGGAACGTTTATGCTATAGAACCTTTTGTAACAACAGGATCTGGAAAAGTATTTGATGATAAAAATATTACAATTTACAGACATTATAGAGATTTCAAGAAAAACGAAGTTCCTGAAGAAGTTGAGGAAATCTATCTATATATAAAACAAAACTTTTGTAATTTACCTTTTAGTTGGAGATGGATTTTTAACTCAGGTTTCAGCCTAAAACAAATTGAAAGAGCAAAAGAAGTTTTTCTTAGTAAGCACATTGTACATGGATACCCTGTCTTGGTAGAATCAAAATTTGCTCCGGTTACACAGGCAGAAGAGACTATTTACGTTAGTGAAAATGACATAATAATTCTAACCAATACAGAATAGCTTGCAGATCTCAATTAATAATTTTAAAAAAGAAAAAGAGATTAGATGATTAAATCCTCAAGTTCTCTTGGATAGGGAGTAATATGCTCTGACCCGTCTTCAGTAATGATGACTGTCTCAGAATGTCTGAATCCTCCGAACTTATATTCGTAAATCCCAGGCTCACATGTTAATACCATGCCTGGTTTCATGATTTCATCTACACCTATATCTAAAAATGGAGCTTCATGACCTTCTAGACCTATCGCATGCCCAGTGTGGTGTTGTGTTAGGTTCTTCAGACCCTCTTCTTTGAAAACTGCAATTGCAGCTTTGTCAACTGCACTGCATGGAATACCAGGTTTGAACGCTTCCAAAGCTGCATCTTGTGCTTTTTTCATTACATTGAAATATCGTTTTTGTTTTTCATTGGGTTCTCCAATAAACATCGTTCGCTCTAGTTCTGATAAATAACCAGATACATTAGCAGATGCACCTGTTACAAGAACATCACCCTTTTTGAAAGCAGTTTTTTGCAATACGGAATGAGGGATAGCTGACCATTCACCTATTTGTCCTCTGTAACCTGCACCAGCAGGTAAAAAGTTTCTAGGGATAAATCCTTCTAAATCATCTAACATTTTCTTGGAAGCTTCCATACTTGCTTGTAAAGAGACATCAACTTCATTCTTACCTTCTGCTGTATACTCTTGAAGTAATCGATGTGCCAAATCACCGTATTTAGCAGAGATTCTAATTAAATTCAATTCTTCTTCATCTTTGATTTTACGAATTTGAGGAATTAAAGCTGAATGAATCTCTGTTTTAGCTTTGTTTCCAATGAGAT
>JAGLTP010000119.1 GCA_023135215.1 Candidatus Heimdallarchaeota archaeon | reverse complement strand
AGTAGCTTTAGGTTTAAATGATACTTTAGCTTATTTCCAGGTTGGATTTGAAAATATCACTGATTTCACCGGAATCATGAATCAAATTGATTCATATCGTGATGATAGTACTGATTTATACCTTTCCACTCTTAGTTTGGAAACTCGAACTGATGCAATGATTGCAAATGCAACTGAAGGGGGATATGGAGTGTTTAGTGAACCCGCGTTAGAATTTACCACAATTCTAAACCAATTAGAATTAAGGGTTAATGCACAAAATCTCAATGCTATCTCTAATTCACTATATTACTTATTCTGGTCGATGGAAGACCTGGATAGTATACAGCAAGATGTAGTAGATGGTCAAGCAGCTTTTGATATCGCAGATTATGTAACCGCTCATAACCATTTTTCAGCTGCTGAAACCTCACTCGGTTCAGCCATACCAAAAATGTGGAATGCTAGTAGTTATATGAATCAAACAGAATCCGGTGGAATGATTCAGTTAGAGCTTCAATCTACAAGAGATTCTGTAGCAGCAATATATTTCGGACTAGTTCATATACAAGACGATGTAAGTTATATAACGACAATAGCAGATGGTGGCGCTCCAACTCCTGCAGAGATTACAGAAGTTAATAATAGAGTTACTAATATTTTTAGTACTCTTGCAGATGTAAACACTCAATTGTTGTCGATAAATGTACAACCGGGATGACAAAATCCCCTTTTTCAATTTTTTTTCTCTTTTTTTTCATTTTTTGAGCTTTAAAATAAAAAAAAAGTTGTTGCCTAAAGAGAATACCTTTTTTAACAAATCGATGGTAATCTAACTAATGCAAATAGGGGTAAAATTATGACTCCAACGAATGTATTTCTAGGTTATCATCATAATACTGGCGAGTTCAAAGAAGTAAAAGAACAAGCTAAGTTTCAACAAGTAATGGATTCAGATCCAGCGGAAATCGGAAATAAATTAAGCACTCTAGGAATGGATGGTGTTTTGATCTTTAATGGAGATAAAAACGAATGGCTTCTTATTTTTGGAACCCATCTAGGACTTGTAGCTCAACGTACAGCAAGAAGAATGGCGGACAACATAAGTAGGTCTGGTTTTCTACTCTCTTCAGGAGAGAGAGCTGGAGTTAGCTGCAGGTTAGAACAAGTATCCGAGGACAATATAGGAGATTTGTCTAAAACTGTGCAAGAAAAATACATTGAAACAGATTTAGGTGGTTTTCAAGGTGATTCTAGAGCAGATGCTTTTCCCAAAACAGTTCATGCAAGGACAGAAGTA
>JAGLTP010000118.1 GCA_023135215.1 Candidatus Heimdallarchaeota archaeon | reverse complement strand
ATTGATGCTGCTACAACTTCTATAGATCTAGAATTACAATACATGAAATTTGACTGTGATTTGGTAGATGACGTATTAGATGCTGCACTACGAGGTGTTTCTATAAGAGTCCTAATTCCAGAACCAGGAGTCGCAAATGAAAATGTTACTGAAACTCTCATCAGTCACGGCATACAGGTTAAGTTCTTCAAAGGTTTAGGACATAATCACAACAAGTTTGTTTTAGTTGATGGTGAGACCGTACAAATTTCAAGCATTAATTGGTCAAATAACTCTGTTGACTATAATAGAGAATCAGGAGCTATTGTAAAGAACTCTAATATCGCAACATACTACGAAGATGTTTTTGACGAGGATTGGGTTGTTAGTGAAACACCTACTGGTTTTGCAAAACCTGTAGATCTTGTATCACCAAAAGGAGGAGGAATCGCAGATGGCAATTTCAACTTCCAAGCATCATTTTCTGTTAATACATATACATCAGGAGAACTACTCATAGATTCAGTTTCAGTTCATACATGGGCCAGTCCTGTTGGAATTGTTGGTCACATAGTAGATACTACTGCTTATGCAGATGGAATTCATACAGTGAAGGTTATAGGAACCCCCACAGCAGGATCACCTATAGAAATCGAGAAAAATATCAACATAGTGAATACAGCTGATTGGAATCTTCTAATTACGGAAGTAAGATACGATGCCAATACTGAACCAGATGGTGAATTCGTTGAGATTTACAATTATTTTAGTTTCGCACTAGCCATTGAAGGATGGATACTGACGGATAATGAGGGGAAATATACTATACCAGATGGAGCTCAGATAAATGCGAATGAAGTATTGGTATTTGCACAAAGCAGTTCAACTTATGTAAGTGAGATGAGTGCATTAGGAATTACTGTATCAGCTGCTGATTATGGATTAGGCGATATTGCTCTAGCAAATACAGGCGATGAAATAATACTCAAAGATCCAGATGAGAGTATAAAAGATGCGGTTGCATGGGGATCAGGATCTGTATCCGGAGTTATCAGTTGGTCTGGAAGTGCAACAGGAGAAGACGAGACATTACAGCGAAGTCCACCTAATGAAGATTCAGATGATTGTGATGCAGATTTTGTAATAGATACGCCTACACCTGGAATAGTAGAACCAGATGGTCCAGGATTTACTACTTTGCTAGTTTTACCAATAATAACAATTGCTGCATTAGTTGTAGTATTCTTAAGAAGAAAAATACAGAGATAATATCTCTTTTTCTCTATTTTTTTTGGGTTTATATATTAAAAAGACCATTTTCTCATGACATGGCCCTTGTCAACCAAACAACTTATTTCTCTGAAAAAGAGCAATCATTTGATTCCATAATTCTCTATATGGATTTAGATGCATTTTTTGCTTCAGTTGAAATCAGAGAAAATCCTTCTTTAGCTGGAAAACCGATAATTGTAGGAGGAAATCCTAAAACAAAGAGGGGAGTTGTTAGTACTTGTTCTTATGAAGCAAGGAAATATGGTATACATTCAGGGATGCCCGTTTCCCAAGCTGTTAAATTATGTCCTCATGTTGTTATGGTTAGAGGAACTTTTAGTCTCTATACTAAAGTTTCTAACAATATTATGAGTATTCTAAAGCACTATTCCAACGTAATGAAAGTTGCAGGAAATGATGAAGCATATTTAGATTTGACAGATATTGTATCAGACTATGAGGAAGCAAGAAAACTAGCAATGGAATTAAAAGATGATATTTATGCGAGTGAGCACTTAACTTGTTCAGTTGGGATTGCTCCAAATAAAATCCTAGCAAAAATAGCTAGTGAAACAGATAAACCTGATGGCCTCGTTGTACTGAAACCTCTTGAAATAGCAGATGTTCTTGCCCCTTTAGATATTACTGCGATTCCAGGTGTTGGAAAAAAAAGTAAGGAAATCTTCGTTAGAAATGGAGTTTATACTTGTGGGGATTTAGCAAAAATACCTTTTCAGCTTGTATATCAGAAATTTGGTAAATATGGCTTAAAAACTTGGAAATTAGTTAATGGATATAATACAGAAAAAACTAATGAAAAATTTGTAAGTAGAGAAAGAAAATCCATTAGTGAAGAAAGAACTTTCTTTCATACATATTCAAGTTGGGGAGATATCTGGGTATCTTTGGATTCCTCAATTCAGACTATAGTAACAAAAGCTAAAGAGAAAAGAATGAATTTTAAGACAGTTACCTTAAAAATAAGATTTCAGAATTTTGAAACGTTTACAAGGAGCTATTCTCTGCAATGCTATGCCAATTCTGAAAAGCAGGTGAGAGAAGTTATAACATTGTTATTAGAAGAATTTTCAGATAGGGCTCCCGATAAGATAAGATTAGTAGGTGTAAAAATCTCTAATCTTATAAAAATAGACGATAACCAAAAAACGTTAACACAATTTTTTAATAAGACAGATTAAGTGTTTAAAAGAAGCAAAGGAAAATCCTATGTCTGTCGTACTTCCAGATTGGTATATCTTAAAAGATCCAGGTGACATCACAATAGATGTAAATAGTTGGTACAAGTTTGCAAATACCAGATTAGAGAGATTTTTATCTGAAGACTTATGGATAATACAAAAACCAACATGGATGTCAAACGAAGAATGGATAGAAACGAAAGTTCAGGAAATTGGAGGACATTTCCTTCTACGGTTAGCAGTTGCAAAGGATCCCAGATTAACTTCCTGGTTAGTAGAAGTTGAGGGAGATTTGTTTGAATTTAGATTTGTTAGTAGCCCAAATTTCGATGAAAAGATTCATGTTTTGATGGATCTCTATGGTCAAGAAAATGTTAAAACAATAGATGAAATTAATGAGATTTTCAGAATAAATATCCACAAAAAATTCAATCTAGCTGATGTTCCTCCAAAGAAAAAAAGATATTCAAGTAGTAAATTTGGTGGAAAAGTAAAAGATTTGGATAAAAGAATTGCGATTAAGTTCTTCAAAATCCCATCTGTAGTTTCTGCAAAGAAAGTTTTGTTATATCAGGGATGGGCAATTGTTAGATTAGCGGATATCAGACTGACAGTGAAAAGAGAATTTGAGAAGGATTTGAAAGGAATAATCGAGAAATCAAAGACGATAGTTGAGAAAGATTCAAGCTTGGAAGTAACTATCAAACCCATAAAAGACAAAATAGATGAAATCGCAAGATCAGCTCGTTTGTCAGGAGATTTATCAAAATTAGGTATAGAAGCAGGAGAAGAAATATTCACTAAACCCGAAACTTTTCCTCCTTGTATTCGGGAATTAATTTCCGTTTTACAAGCAAAAGGTCACCTTTCTCATGTTGAAAATTGGCAACTTGGGACCTATCTCAAGAGAGTTGGTATGAGTATAGAGGAACAATATGCTTTTTGGTATCGAAATTCTGTAGATAATGTTGGGATGTCGTTTGATGAATTCAAAAATAGAGTGGGATATCAAATTAGACATATTTATGGCAAAGAGGGAGGAGGAATAGATTATTCTCCACCAAGCTGTAAAACATGTATTGATGGATTTTTCTGTTACTGGGCTCATAAGAAATTAGAGGATCTTTCTGAGGACATCAGAGTTGGTTTAGCAGACAGAAACACAGAGGTTGTAGAGACAGCTATTGAAGATATTTCAAGACTTATTATCAATCAGAGATTTCAAACAGCTTGTGCTAGATATTTCAATCTACTCACAGGGTGGAGAATGGGTGGGAATAGAGTAAATCATATGGTTAATTATTCAAGACAAGTATACAAACGGTTCCATAGTAAGAAACAGAAGGATGATGCAAAGAACAAGGAAAAAAATGAAGAGGGATAATAGAATGAAAAACGAACTTACACCAGAATTCCTTGCTGAATATTATGAAAAAAAATTTCCAATGGATTACTTTATGTCTTTTATTGGTCTCTCTAATTTTTCTAACAGGGAATTTGGTTTTGTTGTTGGTAAGGAAGCGTTTGTTCGAAACATTTCTTTTCAAAACACTGATCAATTGCGGGAATATATGATTAATAATGCAGTTAAACATGCATATGTAGGAGCTATATATGATACACCACCATCACGAGAAACTCCAATACAAAAAATAAAATGGAAGGGAAGAGAATTTATTTTTGATATTGACATTGATGAGTACGATTTAGTCCGAAAATGTGGGTGTAAGGGATATCAGTATTGCAAAGAATGCTGGTCACTTGTTCAAGATGCTGCATCTTTCATCGATGAAACAATGAAAGATGATTTTGGATTTAAAGAAGTGATCTGGATTTTTTCTGGAAGAAGAGGGGTACATGGCTGGGTTATGGATAAAATCACTCAAGATTTCGATCAAGCGCAACGTGTAGCAATTCTGAATTATTTGACTTTTATACATGATGAAAAAAGGACGCAGTCTATTGAAGAAATCCCAAATGAAGCAAAACCACTTAGGAATCGAATCTATTCTTTAGTAGCTAAATCGTTTTTAGAAAAGTCAACTCCTGAACAACTTAAAGAACTTGGAATCTCCATAAATAAAGCTAAAGAAATCATTCAAAATGTACAATTGAGTGAACAATTTGATCATCATCAATATAACATCATCATACCTAATGACACATTAGTCAGAAGAAAATTATCTGACGAGTTTATCCTTCGAAGGTACCCTAGGATTGATAGAAAAGTTACAATGGACACACGAAGAGTAAGTCGAATGCCTTATTCAGTTCATGGAAAAACAGGACAAATAGCAATTGAGATTAAAGATATCGGAAACTTTTATCCTGATTCAGCACCTACTATTTGGGAGTCGCTAATGTAAAAGAAAAAGGGATTAAAAATCCGCATGAAGATAAGGTGGTATTTTTGGGAATAGTTCTTGTATTTTATCTTTGTTTTCTTCTGTAAGTTTAGCCCATCCTTTGAATTCGAAATCATCCAGATTGTAGCAACCATACACTATAGCTGAAATCGCTTGAATACTAAGTTCACATTCATATTCTATAGATTCTGTGACAGAAAGTTTTCCTTCTTTTCCTTCAAATGTGTAAGTTTTATTATTCCAGTCACAGTTGTCATCTGTTATTTTAACAGATAGTTTTCCATGACCAACATTTAAATCGGACAGGTTATTAACGATCACAACCCTTCCCATACAGGATGGAACCCATTCTCTACTCTGGATTTTCCCATATTCACCCCAGAAGGTATCATTCAACCATGTTTCAGGATATTCATTAGGTTTGATTGGAATATGAACGTTTTTTATTTGATCAGCATGGAGAGCAAACCATTGAAGAAATAAATATCTAGCAAGACTGTTTTTACAATAAAAATCTCTTATCTTAATGTCCTTCCAAAAACCAGTAATTGCATAAGTCATGATTCCTATGGTTTCGTTTCCTTCTTTCGCAGATACTACCCACATTTTATTCTCATCTTTATGACGTTCTAGTTCTGCATCATGAAGAACTCCCATACCGTGAATTCTCAATCTTATTTTTTTCAGGAATTCTTTGTAAATCTCAAAACCTTCACTAAAACTCATTCGTTCAACAATTCCATCAAGTTTCAAATCTAACAAAGGAACTAAGGATTTAGCTGAAATAATTGCAGTTCGAATTTGAGGAAAAGAAACATACCCTAATCTCTCATAGAATGATTCTTTGAAAGGATAGAGTGTTGAAAAACCTTGATCATTTTCTTTCATTTTGTCAAATGCTAATTTCATTATTTTTTTTGCATACCCCTTTCTTCTTCCTTCTGGATGTGTTGCTACTTCTGAAATTCCACACATATCCTTTATAACCCCTCTTACATTCTGAGGAATGGGTTTACATATCAATCCTGAAACTGGTTTTTCATTTTCGTAGAGAACTAAACATGTGTCTTCTTTCATGTATGGTTTTCTTTTCATTATCTGTTCTATATTTCCAGGAGTTGGAAAAAAAGCATAGAAAGCGAGCTCAAGAATAGGATCAACATCTTCTCCTCTTAGCTCCTTTATTTCAACTTTATTCATAGAAAAATGCTTGAAAAAACGTTTAAAAAACTATTGCAAGGAAACTCACCCTTTTTTAAACAAATTTTTATATTTCAGAAATATTCTGGTTTTAGAGTATAATGTCTATATCCAAAGATGAACTAAAGAAGAGATTCAACAAAGACAGTTATGAAGTTAATCTCTTCAAAGAGAAAGGATTTGTTAGAAAGCATTGCCCAATTTGTAATCATCAGTTCTGGACACTCGTACCAGATCAAGAAACATGTGGAGATACAAGATGTTCTGGTGGTTATCAATTTCTAGATAAGAAAGGAAAAAATCTAAATTTTGATCAAACCCTAAATAGACTAACAGATTTCTTTGTAAAACATGGACATACAGCAATCAAGGATTATCCGGTAGTAGCAAGATGGAGAGGAGATATGGATTTCACAATTGCTTCTATCGCAGATTTCCAACCTTGGGTATTAGAAGGAGTAATTGACCCACCAGCTAATCCATTGGTGGTTCCTCAGATGTGCATAAGGACAGGAGGAGATTTTTCCGATATAGATAATATAGGAAAGACTGCAAGACATCTAACTAGTTTTGTAATGTTTGGGCAACACTCTTTCAATTCCAAAACATTAACTCAAGGATACTGGATGGATAGATGTTTGGAGTTAAATTTCCAATTTCTTACAGAAGAACTAGGTCTAAAACCAGAAGAAATATCGTATGTTGAAGGTATTTGGTCTGGTGGAGGAAACTTTGGACCAAATCTGGAAGCTATGGCATACGGATCAGAGCTGGTAAATAATGTATTCATCGCATATGGTTTTGAAAATAACACTGTCAAGAAGTTAGACATGCAAGTAATCGATGTAGGGTGGGGATTGGAAAGAGTCTCTTGGTTTACTCAAGGAACTCCTTCAATTTACGAAGCTATTTTTCCAAAAGCGATTGATTACTTGCAAAAAGAAAATGGGTACAAAGCTGATCACAAGCTATTAATTGAATATAACAGATTAGCTGGTTTACTTGCTGTTGAAGAAGTGAAAGATCTTCGAGAAGAGAGAAAGCTAATGGCTAAGAAACTTGGTATGTCATATGAAGAAATGTTGAAGGAACTTGGACCACAAGAAGCAATCTATGCAATCGCGGATCATGCAAGAACTCTTTCCATGACCATAGCTGATGGTGCAATTCCTTCCAATGTTGGAGGAGGATATAACTTACGTGTTCTACTTCGCAGGATAATAGCACTCAAAGAACTATACAAACTTCAATTTTCAGTTGAGAAGATTTTTGATCTCCAAATTGATCATCTCTCTGTTTCATATCCTAGAGTAAAAGAAAATAGAGATATTATACACAAAATCATTGATATTGAGACCAAAAGATATGAAGATACAAAAGCAAGTGGTAGAAGAATAATCAGTCAACTTCTCCAGAAAAAGAAAGAATTCAATTTTACTACTCTTGCTGATTTATATCAGAATAATGGCATCAATCCCTTGATGGTTAAAGAGCTTGCAAAAGAAAAGGATGTGGATGTTGATGTTCCTGATGATTTCTTTGTAAAAATCGAAGAATATCTAGCTCAACAAGCTGCCAAACGAAAAGCGAAGGAGGAAGCAGTAGAAATTAAATTAGATAAAGAATATAAAACACACTCATTATTTTATGAGGATGTGTATCAAACTGAATTTGAAGCAAAAATTATTGCCATTATTGATAACAAATATGTTATTCTAGACAAAACTCTATTCTATCCAACAGGTGGAGGACAAATTCATGATACAGGTAAGTTACTTGTTGAAGAAACAGTGTTTCAAGTGATTAATGTATTCAGAAAAGCTTCTACCATTTTGCATGAATTAGATAAAGTAAGTAGTTTGAAGGAAGGGATGAAAATCAAAGGTAAAATTGATGCAAAAAGAAGAATGGATATTATGAGACATCACACTGCAGTGCATGTTGTTAATAATGCTGCAAGAGAAGTCTTAGGGCAGCACATCTGGCAAGCAGGTGCAGATAAAACCGAGTATAAAGCTAGATTAGATGTCACACATTATCAGGCTATAAGTTTTGAAGAACTACAAAAGATAGAGTATCTAGCAAATCAAGTAATTTTAGAGAAACGTACAGTCGATAAACAAGATGTGGATCGAGATGATGCTGAGAGAGATTTTGGTTTTCAAATATATCAGGGCGGTGTTGTTCCTGGAAAATCTCTTCACATTGTAGCTATTAATGATTGGGATATAGAAGCATGTGGTGGTACTCATCTAAATAACACAGGCGATATTGGGATTATTAGACTGACCGGAAGCGAAAGAATACAAGATGGTGTTGTTAGGATTGAAATTCTAGCTGGAGAACCTGCGTTAAAATATATTCAGATTCAGGAAGCAATACTTAGAGAATCATCTTCAGAATTAAGTGTTGAGCCAAAAATTCTCCCCAAGACTGTCAAACGATTCTTCAAAGAGTGGAAAGAACAGAAAAAGCTAATTGAAAATTTGAACAAGCAAATCGCTGAGCTTCAATTCTCTTCAACAAAAATAACTTCAGAGAAAATAAAGGATGAAGAGGTTATCATCAGAAAAACTGAAGGGAAACAAAAGGAATTAATTATTCAAGCTAGTGAAGCAGTAAAAAACATGGACAAAGGATTGTGTATCCTAATATCAAATGTTCAAAACAAAATTGTAATTGTAGGTGTAAAAACACCTTCTTCAAAAGCAGATATCTCTGGAATTGTGAAGGAACTCTCTCTCTTAGGAGGAGGATCAGGTGGAGGAAAGGGTGATTTAGCAATTGGAGGAGGACCAGATATTAAAAAAATTGATGATATACTTAACAATGCTAAAGAAATAATTACAGCAAAAATATGATACGTTAAAAGTTAAAAATCCAATCTCCGAATTTATTCCATCTTCAATTTATCAATTTTATCTTTACTAATTTTTTCTGGAGATAATGAACGTATTTCTATTGGAACTGTAGACGGTGCAACCATTACTGTTTCTTCTGATACCATTTTTAGTGTTGCATGAAGCATCGCAGAGGATTTTTTTAGGTTTTTGAGGAATTCAGTTTTTCTTTCTGGGAATGCAGATATTCGACTAATGTTAAGAAATACAAGATTTCCACTTTCGACTTCACTTAATATCCTTTCAGTTTGAACCACATCTATTAAAGAATAAAACTTCACACCAGGAGGACTATTTACTACTTTAACTTCATCCTTTGAACTAGTGTTAGATTGGCGCATATCCTTTCTTTTCCTTGCCATAGATTATACACCTATATTTAGAATGATTGTCTATTAATAAAAGCAGATTAATACAGTAGTAACATGAGGGTAATACTAGCTCTATATAAATTAGGACAAGAAGAGAAGTGTTGTTAACAAATAGCATGGGAGTGATTAATCATATTTGGATAGAATTTGTTCCAAATCCGAATCATATTTTTGAAGATATAGTCTTTTAATATCTACGCAAGGAAAACATAAAGATCCTTTGGTTTTATAACACCAGTTACAGAAGATAGTCAATAGTCTTTTTTCTCTATTTACAGATTCATTAAACTCCTCACATAATTCCTTCAATGTATTGAATAATTCTTCAGGATATTTCTCTTTTGCATCTTCCCATTTCATTATCAGTAAACTAGGAAACCATGCTAAAAAATATTATCAAATCAAAGTAAAAGAAATGGAAAAATTAGATTTATAGAACTAATCAAATTTCCATGGGTCTCTGACATATACTGGTGCTGATGCAGCTCCTCTTTTTACTATTACATTTGCTAATTCTAAAGAATCAACTATTTCCCTGAAACGATTTCGTAATGTTACAGGAGTTGTTTTTGCTGCTTTTGCAACTTGTTGTTGAGTTCTTCTTTCACCAGTTCTAATACCAGCGATATAAATCGCAGCTGCTGCTACACTTAATGGATTCTTCCCCATATCTAGTCTTCTTGATTTACTCTCTTCAAGAATCTTTAGTGCTTCATTTTGAGTTGCTGTTGTTAATTCCAATTCATTACATAGTCTTGATAGTAACACAGCTGGATCAATTGGTGTAGGTCTGATTCTTAACTCTTGAACATATAATCGGAAACATCTTGCAATTACTTTCCTATCAGCATTAATTGTTTTTTCAATATCCTTCAGTGTTGTTGGATTATTGTATTGTCTAGCCGCTAGATAGACTGCTGCAGCCACCATTGATTCAATACTTCTACCTCTAATCAAATCTGCTTTCAGAGCTTTTCTGTAGGTTGTTGCTGCGGCTTCAGCTATTTCTTCACTAAGTTCAAGTTGGCTTGCAATCCTTCGAAGTTCTCTAAGAGCTATTCTAAGATTCCTAATTTGAGATCTTGAATCTCTTCTGTTCAACCATCGAAGTCTTCGCATTTTAGCCATGACATTGGGTTCAAGTTTCTTCCCATGTATATCCATATTGCCAAAACTAATTTGGGATGAAATACCATAATCTGATTTCAAAGCTGAAACAGGACCACCGGTTCTGCTTCGAGCTGCTTTCTCCTCTCCAGAAAATGCTCTCCACTCAGGAGTTGTATCAATTAATCTGGAAACCACTAGCCCACAATTACTACAAATAGACTCTCCTCTCTGAAAGTCGGATACAATTTCTTCGGAATTGCAGTTAGGACAGCGATCTCTACTCATCTATCTTCTCACTATGTTCAGATACCCATGGACATATATAAAGCTAGCTAAATCCTTGTAGTTTAAAGCGCTCTGATAAGTGAATTTGATATGTAGTATAAACACTTAATTGAAATAATTATTTTTTGGCTTGAACAAAAGAACAGAAGATTATTTCAAGAATAAATTAAAAGTAAAAGAGTTTTATTTTCTCTTTTTAAACTTCAGATTACTACTTATCAAAATCCCCATTGCGACGAGAGCGATCAGAACTGAAACAAAGTTATTAGGAGTAGGTTCTGTTGGTGTCTCTGTAGACAGTACAACATTGTAGATTAACATTAAGCTTTGATTATTTCCTGCACGATCTTGAACAGTTATTGTTACATTGTAAGTACTACTTTCAACGTAGTAATGAAATGCATAATGCTCATCAGTCACATTTTGAACAATACCATCTCCCCAATCAATGTGTACAAATTTTACTCCAGTATAAGCGTCAGAATACTCGAAACGAAGTTCAACTAATCCATCCACTATGTCTCTTGAAGTATTTGTATTCGATGTTACGTCAAGAAAAGGATTTTGGAAGTCCAAATAAATCAGTTGTGTTAGATTATTTGCTGTTCCCAGAGAATTGTTTACAAATAGAGTGTAATTATAGAAAGCTGCAATAC
>JAGLTP010000117.1 GCA_023135215.1 Candidatus Heimdallarchaeota archaeon | reverse complement strand
TATCTGTTTCAAATTTTACAATAATTGAGGGAACGCAACTTGTTATTACTGGAAATCTTACCTATTATAATGGAACTCCAATTCCAAATGTTCAATTATTATTTTATATCTACATTTATTATAAAAACGTATCAAATAATGTAAATGCATTTGTTCCTGAATATTTTGATCTTCGAGAAATTCTTACTGGTATAACAGATCTATCAGGTTTGGTTACTGTAGCCTTTGAAATGACAGAAGATGTTGAATATGTAATTATTACTGGAGAATTTATAGGAGATGATATTAAGGGAAAAGCGAAATTTATACTAGATGAAGAAGTTTTTTCAATTCCTGCTCCTGGAATTCAGAAATGGTTATTATATACAATAATAGCAGGTAGCATTTTACTATTCTCAATCATCTCTTTTGTTATATATAAATTAACAAGACCTAAGCCATTTGAACAATTAATGAGTGAAGTTGAAGATGAAGAGATATTTGCTAAACTAGTCGAAATAAGTCCTGGAGTTTTCATAAATATTTTTGATCAGACAAAAGGTGCAATTCCAATAGTTACTGATCATAATTTAGATGGTATCTATTTGAGGAGATTAGCTATTGGTGTCGATAACTTTTTACTGAAAATTGCTGATCAAGCTTATTCTTCCTTAGGCTTCGAAGATCATCATGATAGAAGAAGAATAGGTTCGATTCTTCTACCAAATGAGGGAATGGTTGGATTAATTCATGGTATTCAATTACCAAATGTTGCTGCTAGAGGTGGATTTGAAAATTTAACACTTATTGTACTTGTAAATGAAGCGCATGATACAGGTTTATTGGGTAATCAAGTTTATCTTTTCGATGAAATAGATGAACTGATATTACAGCTTAAAGAAAGAAAACCTTTGGAAATAATAAAAGAACAACTCAGAGTAATTAGAAATAAAACCACAAGAATTGTACTAGCTTCATTAATTGAAGAACCATTAGATTCCGACTTATTAGAAAAATAAACAGTGCTTGAAACAGCACTATTATTTCTTTATCATTAGTTTTTTTCTCGAAACTATTATTGCTACTAAACCAAGGATTGTTAAAGTTGGAGCTATGAAATTGTAGTCAAGAGTAATCGTAGGTCTTTCTACTCCTTCTACTTTTTGGAAAGCTTGTCTGGCTTTCATTAATGAGCTATTTGTACCAACTGCGATATATAGATGCATTGAATAATCCAAGTCTTTTACCAAACCATTTGCAGTATCAATGTGTGCAACAATATCGGTCCCTATGTTTAAGTCCCATCCTATATCAGATGTTGTAGTACCGGTATTACTCGAATATAAACTTACATTGAGATAAAATTCATTTAATTCTGGCCAGTAACCTACCTCATATGTTTCATGTGCTAATTGGAATGGGGTATCTCTTTCTACTTCATTCTTTACTGGAACTAGTAGAGCAGATTCCGAAAATGTTGAATTTAATTGTTGATAAAAGCTTGCATTTGTTGAAGCAAAAATTGGTAATCCTTCATAATTTTCAGCACTGTCGTTAAAAGGTTCCGGTTCATAGAATTCATAGGTCTCTGGAATAAACGCAGATGGAAAAAAATCAAAATACATCAATAAGAAAGAGAATGTTTCGAACCATTCATCAAGAAACGTTCCACTTTCAAACGATTTACCAGCAAAGGCTTCTATTGTTTTAATTTTTGTTTTATTTACATAAATTAATCCAAAAAAGTCGCCTGTTTCTTCTTCTACGATATCTGCAACTTGGATTTTTATTTTGTTTCCTTCCATCCCAAATGGGTTTATGTTAATATAATTAACATTGTTTACATCCTGTCTTATATGAAAGATTGTTACTTCATATTCGAATTCATCCCCTATCACTACCCCAACATATGGAGAAATAGCTGCTTGAGTTGTTCCTGACATCATTATAACAATAAATAGTGTACTTATTATGCTTAGTAAAAATTCTCTTCTTTTCATCTTCTTCACCAGATTCAAAGATGGTTGAACCACTGTGTTATCATATAATTAGGAAAAAAGGATATATATTTCTTCTCTTACTATTTTCTCGAATTCAGCATTCCTTCAAAGGTACTAAAACTGCTCCTGGAATTCTTCCTTTAAGAGGTTCCATAGTCTTACATTCTTTGATTTGAGTATCTTCTTCAAAAGCGAATTTTCCTACTCTTTCAGCTTCTTCTACAATTTTCTTGTACATACTTTCTTCTTGTTTCTCGAAAAGATGAATTTTGATTACTGATTCCTTAGCACTAACAAAATCCCAGATTCCTATGACTTTACCATCTAATAAAATAGATGTAGCTGCATTTCCAGATTGATCAAATAAGTGATTATAATACTCTTGATCAATATATCTTTCTCTATCCTTATATCCCATCAAATAGGGGTCTAAATCAGGTAAAAAGGTTATTATCGGCAATTCTTCCATAACTACAGTTTCTAGTCTTTCTTTATCTTCGATTGTTATCAAATACTCATGGTCGATTCCCTCAATAGATATCTTTGCTATTACATCTTCTAATTTAGCGATTACTTTCCTTATTGGAGTTTTGTTCAATCCACTCCACCATACAATATCGTTCTCCGTAACTGGACCGTATCTTTCTATGTAATAGCGGATAAGAAACTCAATCCCCTCCTCCTCTTTATATTCTTCAATATTCATTTCTTGAAAATATTCCTCAAACAGAGAATAAGTATGTCTTTTGTCTCTCCATCCTTTTACTGGTTTGTTTCTAATAATCTTCTTTTGATCACAAAGCAAGCTGACAACAGCTGAAATATTCTCTTTTGTATCAAGTTGTTTCTTTATTTCTGACACAGACATTGTCCTCCCTTTGATAAGTTTTTCAATCTCTCCTGCAATCGTATAATATCTCTCCAGAGGCATTCCTAACCTCTCAAGATATCCTTCTAATCTCTGAGCATATTGTTTCTTTGTTGCTGCATATAAGAAAGGAAGAACCTCTTTGGGTAAGATAAACACAGTTTTTCTCATGCATCTAATTTTACCTAGGTTTCTTCTTTCATATGTTTCTTTATCAAGATCTTCTTTCTGAAATGAATTTGTTCGAGAAAATAAAGAAAGATAAGGTGAAGATTGGCTAGTACTATGCAATCCACAGATATCAAGAGCTATTTGTGTTATGTCATTGGTCTTTGTTTCATCTGTTAAATGATGTTTACCTTGAATGAATTTATTAACAATTTGTGCATCAAATGATTCTACATTTTTCATAATAACAAATAAAATCTTCTATAAACATATATCAATTTTAGTATCCATTTGTTTATACTACTTGGGTTGCAAATAATTTATTAATCATAAAAACATTAGTTTTACTAGTTGACTAATCAAAGATTAAAGGATTATCAGTTCTTCAATTTAAAAGATGGACGTAAATTATACTATACCGAGTTAGGTGATCCTAAAGCTAAACCACTTCTTCATTTTCATGGTTGGCCTGGATCTTGTCTAGAAGCTAAATTTGGAGAAATTTTAATTCCTATTTCCAATGCTAGAATAATCTCTGTAAACCGACCTGGAATAGGATTGTCCGATCGAAAGAAGAATAGGACATTATTAGAATGGCCAGACGATGTTACTGAATTTGCAGATTATCTAGATTTGGATAATTTTTCTATACTTGGAATGTCTGCGGGAGCAGCTTCAGCATTAGCATGTGCGTATAAGTTTCCAGAGCGTGTTAATTCTGTGGGAATAGTCTCAGGTTTGGGTCCTCTTCATATTTGTAAAAAATATTTACCTTATTTTTTAAATTTCTTGTTTTTTACTGGGACAAGAATGAGATGGTTGGCAAAACTTGTATTATGGCTGTATTTCGAACGACCATTTAATTCTAAAAATCAGATAAAATCAAAAGCAAAAATGTTTTCTAGATTTCAAAAAATCCTGTCACAAGAAGATCTAAAATTCTTCAAGAATCATGCAATTACTGACCTCATGTGGAATCAGATAAAGGAAGCTTTTGTGCAGGGAATTGAAGGTGTCTCTGATGATGGTTTTTTAGTCATTACACCTTGGGGATTTGACCTACAAGATATACCGGAGAATGTAAAATTTTATCTGTGGCATGGTGAATTGGATACAGTTGTACCTGTGAGTATTGGGAGAGAGCTTGCAGACGCACTACCAAATTGCAAAGCAGTATTTTATCCTAATGAAGGCCATTATTCAACTTTTTTTGACAATATTGGAGAGATGATTGCGACCCTATTGTAAACAATTTTTTTGATGAAATGCGCTATCTGGAAATAGTTAATATATTGAAAACTAGATTCCAAAATAGACGTTAGTAGATGAGTGGTAATATGAAAGAAGAAGAATTCAGGAAACACCTAAAAAGAAAAGGTAAGAAACCTGATGTAATTGATAGGAATGTCTTAGCTGTTAAGAAGTTCATTTACTTTCTCAAAGATGAAAGAGGAAAAGAACTTGATGAAGTTAATTCAGATGATAT
>JAGLTP010000116.1 GCA_023135215.1 Candidatus Heimdallarchaeota archaeon | reverse complement strand
TTTCATAAACAGGTATATTCGTTCCCAAATCAATTGCATCTACTAGTTCCCTCTTTGGCATTGCATCTGAAACATCTCTTTTATTCAAAGATATAACTATAGGAATTTCTCCTCCAATTTTATCTCCCAATTCTCGTTTTAACTCTTCAGCAGACTCAACGTTATCAGCTAACATTGCTCTAGATGAATCAGCAACAAATAGTAAACCATCCACGCCTTTTAGAACAAGAGAACGCTGATGCCTATGCCTTCTTTGACCTGCTACTGTATATATGTCTAGAATAACAGATGATGTTGCCATAAATGGACTGAAATCAAAATAGATTGTTCTTCCTGAGGGATCTTCAATGCTATTTAACCCGCCCTTCTTGATACCTGTAACATCAGTATGTAGTCTTTTAAGAAGCGTAGTTTTTCCGGATAAGCTTGGTCCAACAAAGACCAATTTAAAGTGCATTTTTCCTGATGCGTCTTTCCTCATCTTGTCCTCATCATCTTTTTTCTTGTTCTGATTCTGTAAAGTGGTTTTCTCATCTTTTCTCTCTTAACACAATTAAAACATAATCATTTTCCGGGGCAACAAGAATTTCCCCTTGGCTTGTATCTAATGTGAAAAAATTCAATTCTCCTTCGTTTAATTCTGTAACCACTGCTTTTGCTCGTCCAACCAATGAGGCAACTAGAGCAGATACATTTTCTCGCATTTCCATGCTAAGATTCTCTGTACTTGAAATTGGTAAACCATCATTACTTGTTATTATAACTCCTCTAACTCCTGGATGTGACGCTAATGACTTTAATGTTTCTTCAAATTGTTTTCCTGATATCATTAGAAATTCTCCTTTTCAATAGGTAACAGTATCTATTGCTGTTTTTTACTTTTATTATCAAGGCTGATATATACTTATTGTTAATCCATTTTTAAAAACTTATGATACTCTCCAAAGAATATGTAGAACTTAATGTTCTGTCTTAGTTTATTATAAAACTCACCTAATTAGCTTTACATGTGAAATTCTTGCATATTTGACCAAAATTTAATTAAGTCTGAAAGCTAGACTCTCTATCTGAAAGAGATTTTTGTGAAAAGATATGTCTATAGATGAAGAATTACTGAAAACAAAAATTGATGTTTTATCAAATTTACGCACTCATAAGATAAATGTCACTGATCGAATGAAACAAGCGTTTCTAAATGTACCTAGAGAAGAATTTGTTCTCGAAAAATACAGGGAAAGAGCATACATTGATACTCCTCTTCCAATTCTCTCAGGACAGACAATCAGTGCTATTCACATGGTAATGATTTACATCTCTTCTTCATGTTCAGATCCACAGATTGGTCACAAGATTCTTGAAGTAGGAGCAGGTAGTGGTTACAATGCCGCTATGTTTGCAGAAATGGTTGCTCCTGAAGGAGTAGACAATCCAGGTCATGTTTATGCTGTCGAGATAATTCCTGAGCTTGTAGAGTTTGCAAAGAATAATATTGAACGAACAGGCTATACTGATCGTGTAACAATTATTCAAGGAGATGGAGGAATAGGTTATCCATCAGAAGGACCATATGATATAATCTCAGTAGCAGCAGCTAGTAAACGAATTCCACCTCCTTTACAGGAACAACTCAAAACTAATGGAAAGCTCATAATTCCAGTTGGAAGAATGTTTTACCAAGAGTTAGTAATTATTGAAAGGAAATCTGAAAAAGATTTTAGTGAAAGAAGCATGGGTGGAGTAGCCTTTGTACCATTAACTGGGAAATATGGATAGGTTTTCTCATTTTAGGCAAGTTTTTAATTTCAAATTAAATATGGCAAATGATAGGTGGATCACTCATGGGTGTCAAAAAAATAAGTGAGTTGTTCAAGGGTATTCCTATAGCATTGGATCAGCTTAGACAAAAAAAACTTGCAGTTGATGCGTATAATATCATATACCAGTTTCTAGCCTCTATCAGAGGTTATGATGGCAGTCTACTTTCAGATTCTGAAGGTACTGTGACTAGTCATCTATCTGGTTTGTTATATAGAAATGCTAGACTTATTGAAAAAGGAATCCAGCTAGCTTATGTTTTTGATGGAAAACCCTCAGTGCTGAAGAGGGAAGAAATTAAACGAAGAGCTGAAGTTAAGAGAAAAGCGCGGGAAGAATATGAAGAGGCGTTAGAACGAGGAGATTTAGCACGAGCACGAGTGGTGGCACAAAGAACAAGTGCTGTAACAACAAATATGATAGATGATAGTAAAAAACTATTGGAGCTGATGGGTATCCCAGTGATTGAAGCACCTCAAGAGGGGGAAGCTCAAGCAGCTCATCTTGTAAATCGGAAAAAAGTATGGGCTGTTGCGTCTCAAGATTATGATAGTCTATTATTCGGTTCTCCTGTTCTAATTAGAAATCTAACTCTTTCTGGTCAGAGAAGACTCCCAAGATCTACAAGAACTGTTACAGTTAACGTTGAAGAATTTCATCAAAATGAGTTATTACGAGTATTAGATATTACTAGAGAGCAACTAATTGATATGTCTATTCTGATTGGTACAGATTTTAATCCCGGGGGTGTGAAGGGAGTAGGACCTAAAACAGCTTTCAAACTCATAAAAGAACATGGGAGTTTAGAAGATGTTATAGAGAAAGAAGAAAAAATTATTATTGATGAGGATTTTGGGGAAATACGAGATGTTTTTCTCAATCCTGTTGTTACTGAAGATTACAGCCTAAACTTTAGATCCCTTGATGTGGATGGCATCATCCAATTCTTGTGTGAAGAAAGAGGTTTCAGCAAAGAACGAGTGGCCAGTACTTTGCGAAAAGCAAAGAAAGGACAAGATACAGCTCTTAAGCAGAAGAGTCTGGATGCTTTTTTTGGTTGATGATCAAAATGTCACTCTCTTTCAATACTTTTGTAAAATTGGGGACTAACAGCGAGCTGTCAAAGCTGGAATTATCATCGATATTGGAAGAATTTTCAATAACGGAGTTAAAGTTTCAAGAATGGAAAAAATATCTTTTATTGGAACTGAGTAAAGAACATCAGGCCAAATTGATTAAATCTTTGGAAAATTCTGGAAGTATAATTAAAGCAGGTCCTATAAAGCTTGAAGAAAAGGTTCGAAACTTAAATGAATTGAAACCTAAAATTACTTCTTATCTCACAAAAACACTTCAGACTCTTCCTATTCAGAAAACACGAAAAATTAAGATCTCTATAAACATCCAAACCTCTTCAAATGAAATAAGAAAGCAAATCAATAGTATGATCAAGAAATCGATATATCAAACATCATCTGATTTACTTATTGAAACAAAAATCCGTTCTCCAAAAAAAGAGACAGTTGAATTATCTCCATTTCAATTTTTCAAAGATAATTTTCATAAGAGAGGAATTGAAATAACCTGCTTGGTCATTAAATCGAAAATTTTTCTTGGTCATGTAAGATGGGTAACTAATCCACTTAAGGATATAAAACAGGATGAAGGAAGACCAGTTCGTCTCTTTACTCATGGTACTTCAATTAAATTAGCTAGAACTTTAGTGAATCTTTCAAAAATAGAGAAAGGAGATGTTTTGTTTGATCCTTTTTGTGGAACGGGAACAATTTTACTTGAAGGGCTTAAACAAGATTTGCAAGCAATAGGGATAGATAGAGATCCAAAATGTGTTAGGGCGAGTAAAGCTAATCTAAATCACTTTTCTATGAAACATTCTTCTAAGGAGAGAGTAAAAGACAAGTGGTCAATTTTCCTTCTTGATTCTCAAGATCTCAACCAAGTTATGGATACTGAAATTGGAGGATTGGTAACTGAACCATATCTTGGTCCTTTTATCAAGGATCTTCCATCCAAAGAAAAAGCTAAGGATATAATGATTATGCTAGAAAAACTCTATACAAAGGTTTTACAAAAAAGTGTGGAATATCTAAAAACTGGACATAGGGTTATCCTAATCATTCCTGAATATAGATATTCGCAAGAATATTCAATATGCCCAGATTTCCAAAAGATTGCAACAAAATGTAATTTAGAACTTCATACTGAGAGCACATTATTTAATGTAAAACTACCGGTACAGATTGGGAGAAAGCACAATATAATAAACAGAAAACTCGTTATTTATACAAAGTAAAAATTTGCTATAATACAGTGAAAAATCATTTCTAGACTAGTCTTCACCAACCGCCAGAAATCCCATATCCCTTGTCATTTTTTGTATTCTTCTTCTTGTTTTTGAGATCCAATTTACATGAATTAATCCTTGGTTTTCGAGTGTCATTAGTGCTTTGTTTAATTCTGATTCACTGAAATCACCATACATATCTTTCAAAGGATTTTCCAAATCGCTCTCTAAAAGAACACCTCCTCGTTTTTCCAAAATTGCTAGAATACATGACTTTAGAGGTGTAACTTTCCACATTTCACTCGAACTCTTGTTTATTATTTAATTGTACAGTTTAAATGCATTATGATTGCGAGAAGATATTTTGTTCTAATGTTGGATAAAATTACGCTGATTTTTAATCTAATTCTCAATTAACTATGTGAATAGTATTATTTTATGAAAATAGATTTCTTAAAGTAAAACTTTTAATAAGTAAGTTTTTTGAAGTCATCAGTCATCATGAATACCCGTGCGCGAATATATCTAATATTCTTCCTCTCACTAGGAATAATTTTCTTATTAATTGCAATTGTACATCAGCAAGCAACCCTATATGAAACAATTAATACTTTTACAGAAACTCAAGTAAAAGATTTCTTGAATACTTATGTAGCGGGTTTTCCACGTCCATGGGCTTAAGAGAAAAGGAAGAGTGATATTATGGCAACAAAGGAGATCAAAACAAAAATAACTACTGCTTTACGTCCAATAAGTGAAAACCGAATAAAGATTATCCGAACAATTGTTCAGATTATATCATTTGGTTTACTGAATGGAGCAATCTTTGGTTTGGGAAGAGTAAGTGTTCTTTTGCCAATTGAATTTCCTACAGGAGCTCAATTTGGTACTACATGGAATGCTTTTGAAGCATTGCAGTATGCAATGACCTTTTGGATTTTTCCATACCTTGCTGTTTCAGTATTTGCATTGTTTGGTACCATTTTTGGTAAAACCACTTGTGGTTGGGTTTGTCCTTTTGGTTTATTTCAAGATATGTTCAGAGTAATTCCAATAAAGAAGAAGAAGGTTTCGAGACCTACAAATAAAAGCCTTAGCAGAATTGGAATTGGTATTATGGTTTTCGTAGTATTTATGTCTTTTATCATAGGAATAACTTACATGAGAAGCGGAGCAAAAACTGCTTTTGGAACAGGCAAAGATATGCCTTTTAGCACAATAGATCCTGCATCAACACTTTTCGCATCACTCTACTACTATTTACGATGGGGAATACAAGGAAATACTCTTGGTGCTGAAATGGGTGACTGGAGATTTATCTTCTTCCTAAGAATAATCGTATTCATAGTCGTTCTAGTTCTCATTACATTATATCCCAGAGCTTATTGCAGATGGTTCTGCCCAACTGGAGCAATCTTAGGTCTCTTCAGCAGATTTAGTCTATTAGGGATACGATTGAACAAAAACCGTTGTATAAGTGGGTGTAATGATTGCGAGCAGGCATGCCCAGTGCAAATTCCGATTTTATCTTTTGACAAGGATGTAACTGATAAAATGTGTACGAATTGCGGTGAGTGCATAGATGCTTGCAAGGAGGGTGCATTAAAACTAACCTTCAGGTTTTAATGCAATTTTCTTACCCTAAGATAAGTTAAAATTTCTCGCAATTAAGACCACTTTATATATTATTTTTCTGAAGGTATTAGTGTGATAGAACGACAGAAAACAAACCATTATAAAGCTCAAAGATAATCGGGAAACAAGCGTAAAATAATGGCTATCACTGTTTGAGGAGTGTCAAATGGTCGAAAAAGAAATTACTTTAAGAGTAGCAGAAGCAAAGCAAAGAGACGTTGGTAGAGGCAAAGTTCGATTAGACAGTATGGCAATGTCAAAAATAGGTGTTTCTACAGGAGACATTGTTGAAATAATTGGAAAAAGATCTACAACAGCAGTTGCTTGGCCTTCTTATCCAGAAGATTTGAAAAAGGATATTATCAGATGTGATGGCGTCATTCGCAGAAATGCGGGTGTATCTTTGGGAGATAAAGTTGATGTTAAGAAAGCTAAGGTTAGTGTAGCAAGACAAGTAACTTTAGCACCAGAACAAATGTCTGTTAACATAGATTTCAGTTTTGAAAATTTTGTAAAAAGGAAATTACTTGGGCAGCCACTATCAAAAAAGGATACCGTTTTAATTCCAATTCTTGGAAGAGCTATTCCATTTAATGTAGTCAGTACAGTTCCTTCAGGTATCGTTGTTGTTACAGAGGGAACACAACTAAAAGTAGCTGAGAAACCAGTAATGGATGGAGAAAAAACTGCTCCTAGTATTTCATATGAAGACATCGGTGGTCTTCATCAAGAAATTCAGAAAATTAGGGAAATGGTTGAACTTCCACTTAAATTCCCACAATTATTCGAAAAACTAGGAATAGATCCTCCAAGGGGAGTTCTTTTACATGGTCCTCCTGGGTGTGGAAAAACTCTAATAGCTAGAGCTGTTGCTAATGAATCTGAAGCTCATTTCATAGTTATTAATGGACCTGAAATTATGTCCAAATTCTATGGAGAATCTGAGCAACGATTAAGAAGTATTTTCAAAGATGCTGAAGACAATTCTCCAAGTATTGTTTTTATAGACGAGTTGGATGCAATTGCACCTAAAAGAGAAGATGTCACTGGTGAGGTAGAACGAAGAGTTGTAGCACAGCTACTAGCACTAATGGATGGATTGATTGCTAGGGGACAAGTAATAGTAATTGGAGCAACAAACAGACCTAATGCTGTTGATCCTGCACTTCGACGTCCTGGAAGATTTGATAGAGAAATAGAAATTCATGTTCCAGACAGGGATAGCAGAGAAGAAATTTTACTTATTCATACTAGAGGAATGCCATTAGCTCAAGATGTTGATTTAAAAGTTTTTGCTGATGTAACTCATGGTTACGTTGGTGCTGATTTACAAGCTCTTTCCAGAGAATCCGCAATGAAAACTCTGCGACGTGTTTTACCTTCAGCAAATCTAGAAGAAGAAAGTATTCCAGCAGATGTTCTAGACCAACTAGAAGTAACTCATGATGATTTCTTGCAAGCCTTCAAAGAAATAACTCCTACTGCTATTAGGGAGGTTTTCGTTGAATCACCAAACATACCATGGACTGCTGTAGGTGGTTTGAAGCAGGTTATTATTGAAATCCGCGAAGCAATAGAATGGCCTTTAACTCAACCTGAAGCTTTCAAGCGAGTTGGAATTAAACCTCCAAGAGGAATTTTACTATATGGTCCTCCTGGATGTGGAAAAACTCTCTTAGCTAAGGCTGTCGTAACTGAATCTGAAGCTAATTTCATCTCAGTCAAAGGACCAGAGGTGCTTTCTAAATGGGTAGGTGAAAGCGAAAAAGCTATACGAGAAGTTTTCAGAAAAGCTAGATTAGCTGCTCCGTCTATAGTATTTTTCGATGAAATTGATTCATTAACTCCTATTAGAGGAATGTCTTCAGATAGCAATGTTACTGAAAGAGTAATTAGCCAACTGTTGACGGAATTGGATGGGCTTGTAGAGCTAAAAGATATCATAGTAATTGCTGCTACAAACAGACCGGATATAGTAGATCCAGCACTATTAAGGCCAGGAAGATTTGACAGATTAATTCATGTTAAAGCTCCAAATCAAAAAGGAAGGCTGGAAATTTTCAAAATCTATACTAAAGAAATGCCTTTAGCTTCTGATGTGGTATTAAAGGACATGGCGTCTACAACAGAAGGGTTTGTTGGAAGTGATATTGAAGCTTTATGCAGAGAGGCAGGAATGCTTGCATTGCGAGAGGATTTCAATATTGCTAAAGTAGCAATGAAACACTTCAGTGAAGCTTTGGAAAAAATCTATCCAACAGTTACTCCAGATGTTATAAAGTATTATGAAAAAATCACAGAGAGATTCAAGAGACCAAATCAAATATCTAGTCCAAAAATTGGTTATACTTAAAAATAAAAACAGTGAAACCATTCCACTTCTTTTTCATTTTTCGAAATTCAATGTTGCCTATATGTTATTTTAAATATATAATCAAGAGATAATTTTCTTACAATTATCTTTGAAGAGTTGTTCGAATAATGATGGGATTCTACATCATAAATAAGGAAAAAATGGATGTATTATTTTGCAGGCCATTAAAGATAAATACTGATGAAACAGAAGTAGATGCTATCATTCAATTACTGCTTTCATTTTATAAAGAAACAGAAGAACAAACAACTCTTAATGAATTACAAGTTTTGAAATTTAAGAACTCTAAAGTTTTATTCATGAGCAAGTATTCCTTTCTATTTGTTCTCTTAAGCCCACCTAATTATTCAACAGATATGGTTTCCTCTCAATTATTCTTTTTCATGAAATTATTTCTTAACGCTTTTGAAATAAAGGATGAAGAAAGCGCAAATGAGTTTCTGTTAGAACTAGAAGGAATAAAGAGGAGAGAAGTTTCAGAGTCTTTAGCACACTCTTTTATGCTATGGAATGTTTTAGATTTGCACATAGAAGACATAGATAAAAGAAATATGATAGAAGTTTTTGAAAATATACTCAATTCTCTATGGCTTGGGATAAGAATGTATATAGTAGAAAGTGCAGCAGAAAAAGAAATAACTATTGAATCAATAATAGAGAATTTCAAGGATTATATTGAGAAGAATACATACCATCTGAAAGAAGATTTCAAACTTGAAGAAGAAGAGGGATTTGATTTTTG
>JAGLTP010000115.1 GCA_023135215.1 Candidatus Heimdallarchaeota archaeon | reverse complement strand
AAAGTTCAAACTTGACTCTAAATAAAAAATATAAAAATATAGTAAATCAATTCAATCAAAACTGCATTCAATATATGAAAACCATTATTTTAGGAAACAAGGAGAAGTATATTTGTGAAGGAATAGATGTAACAGGAAGATTAATTCTAACATCTGGAAAAACAACTAAGGAATTCGAGATACACGAATCAAAGGATTTGGTATCATATTCTTAGTATTAAATATCAAACCTAAAGTTTAAAAATGTATTAGATTCATTTCTAGTAGGTATAGAACAAATGGCTCCAATATTCATCCCATCAATTTTTAGTGTTTTCATAACAATTGGATTCTTTGCATTATTATTTGGTTTCTTATCCTGGGGTGTAAGGAAATTAAATAAAAATGTAACTGACAGAAGATTGAGAAGGAAACTTTCAGCAGCAAGTATGTCTAGAAGAAGTGAATGATATTAAGGAAGTATCATTTATCTATTGTTTTTATTATTAATTTAGTTATTTTTGTATTGTGTAATTGTTTGTTTTAAACAAATCTTAAAAACTGTAGAGCTTTTGTATAATTAATGAAATCAAAAAAACCATATTTTTTTATAATTATCGCAATTCTTATTATTTCCCCTTTGACACTTTTAACTTTCGAAGTTTTTGCTCAAGATTATAATCCAATACACATACATCTCTCTTGGCAGAATGATACATCTTCTACTATGACAGTGAGTTGGAAAACAAAAGATGCAACTTCATCAGTTGTTCAGTATGGAACCGATGAGAGCTACGGGAATGAAGAAACAGGAGATTCAGTTGAATGGCATCATGTTGAATTAACTGGATTATCACCAGAAACTATTTACCATTATAGAGTTGGAAATGGAGAAACATGGAGTACAGACTCATATTTTAAAACTGGAACTCTTGGAGATCACGCTAAATTTATAGCTCTAGGAGATACACAAAGTGGAATAACAGCTAGAAATAAGATGTTAAGAAAAATAAATAACTTAGATATCGATTTTGCACTTTTTTCAGGAGATTTTGTTGAAATGGGATCTAATATAAATGAATGGAACGGTTTCTTAAACAGCTATGAGCCTTTTACAAATCATATCCCAATGATGACTACACTGGGAAATCATGAAAAAAATCATTCAATATATTATAACACATTTGCATTACCAGGAAATGAAGAATATTATTCATTCAATTTTGGACCCGTACATTTCTCTATATTGCATACTTACTGGGAAGGAATAGAAAATGAGAACTACACCAAACAAATAGACTGGTTAATAGCAGATTTAGAAGCTCATGATGAATACGATTGGAATGTTGTTATGATGCATAGACCACCATTTTCCTCTTTTGTCAGATACCATCAAGGATGGTATGATTTAATTAATGAATCATTTGTTCCTATTTTCGAACAATACGAAATAGATCTAGTATTAACAGGACACGAACATGCTTATGAGAGATTATATAAGAACAATGTAACTTATATCATCTCAGGTGGAGCTGGTGCGAATCTCTATGATGCAATTCCAGCTTACAGAATAGATGAATCAATTTATGTTGAATCAACTTATAATTTTCTATTTCTTGACGTGTATGATAAACAGCTTGATGTAAGGGGATTCCGTCCTGATTATTCTCTGATAGATCAATTTATATCTAACAAAGAAAACAAACCAGATTTAAGATGTGAGAATCTACCTTTATCGCTAGATGTTCATTGGAAAGATACACAGAAAGTCAATATAACTATTGCAAATAACGGGGAAGTAGCAATTACTCAAGAGACAAAAGCTACAGTTGCAGTATCAGATGGCAACTCGTGGGATCTTACAGTCCCTGCTTTAGCTGTTGGTGAAAAAACTCTATTTGCGATAGAATGGAAACCACCTGAGAAAGGAACTTTTACATGGACAGTCACTGTAGATACAGATTCAGAGATAGATGAAGTGGTTGAAGAAAATAATGAATTGATTTTCACTTTCAGTGCTGTTAAAGTTCAAGGAGCATCTTTCTTTGGAGACGGACCTTGGGGAATTATTGGAGTTATTTCATCAATAATGATTGTTGCATACGCAACTCTAAAACGAAGAAAAAAAGCATTTTAACTATCTAATTCCTTTTTTTCTTTTTCTTCTATTCAGTTTACAGATTATTAGTACAAAGAGACTAAAAGCTAGCTGAATACCAGGATAAATTGTAGTTTCAGCAATGCTGGACGGGTCTCTGATTTTTAATATCCAAAATTCATATGAATTTAATGCAAAAAGTTCCACAGGTTCAGTAGTCGAAGAACCAGCAATCACGAATGAATCATTAGAAGTTTGAACTAAAGAGAATGCTCCATCTACATTATTTCCACCAAAAGTACAGTTCCATTCTTGATCACCGGTTGAATTTACTTTTACAAAGAGCATATCATAATCTCCAGAACTAG
>JAGLTP010000114.1 GCA_023135215.1 Candidatus Heimdallarchaeota archaeon | reverse complement strand
TAAATCCTGTAAAACCTGAAGATGTAGATAAATCAGAAAATATAGAGGTTGATTTAGAAGAGAAAAAGAAACGTTTTCTAAGTATTGATCTGTTTAGAGGACTAGCAATTGTCGGAATGGTTTTTGTTAATATTCTATCCGAGTTTGACAATACTCCTAGCTGGTCTAAACACGCTGTAGATTATGGTTTAACCTATGTAGATTTAATTGCTCCATTCTTTATCTTTGCAATATCTTTGACATACAAAATGTCCTTTGATAGTACTCTGAAGAGAGAAGGATATGTGAAAACATACACTAGATTTGCTAGACGTTATGGTGCACTAGTTGGTTTTGGAATAATGGGCAGTCTTTATATTTTTACCAACGAAGGAATAAAATTTTCTTGGGGTGTCTTACAAGCAATAGGTTATGCTGGAATCTTTGCCATGTTTTTCATCATTCTCCCACGAATTGTCCGGTTTGCAATTGGTATAGGTACATTAATTGGTTATCAATTCATCCTCAATATTTCTGTAGAAGTGGAAGGTGTAATGATGACTTTAGCAGATCTTAATCTTCTAGATGATCATGGAGGAGTAATAGGAGGGATAGGATATGCAGCTTTGATGTTGATTGGTACAGCAATCATAGATGATTTTAGAGAGAAAAAGAAATTTCCAATTCTCATCAGTGGAATTATATTTACTGCGATAGGAGTAACAATTCATTATGTATGGAAGTTTTATGGAATACCTCTATATGGAGGGTTATCTAAGGAAAGAATGACTGTATCTTATGTGCTCTTGACAATAGGTTTAGGTGCAGTATTATTCTGGCTGATTTGGTATCTTTTCGATAAAAAGGAAATCACCAAGGGTAAAAGCAAAATACTTCAACCATATGGGCGAAATGCGCTTTTCTTATACATCCTTCATCCTCTCTTAATTCTATTCGCAATACTCTACCTTCCTGAGAGCAGTCATGCAGCCTTAATAATGTTTGTTGCTGCATTGAATGTAGGAATTCTATGGTTAGTCGCAGTAATTATGGATAGAAGAAAGATTTACATTGTTATCTAAACTATATTTTAGAAGATTTCCTTTTATTTAGTATTCTTTAAACCATTCTTTCAAGTCTTTCGGAATCGAGATGATTTGTTCATCTGATTCAACTCTCTGTTTGAATTCTGGTATCCATTCTTTAAGTTCTGATAAGTATCTCTCAGATGCTGTTTCATCCTTGTAGGTTTCCACTAATGTTACATATATGTCAAATTCTCTCCATTTAAGAAAATCAGGCAAATAGTCTAACCATTTTCGATCAAGACTGTATTCTTCACAATAACCTTTCCATAAACTTGGAATAAAACGATTAGCAAATTCCTTTTTCTCTTCATCAGGAATGTCCCATACTGCTTCATGTATACTTGCCGCTAGATCATACATGAAAAAGAAATAATAAGAATCATCAAAATCGTAAACAATAATTTCTCCCTTATCAATGTTGAAATTATCGGCATGAAAATCATATTGAATTAGACCAAAAGTATCCTTCTCTTGAGGAAGTTGACTAAGTTTTTCTTTTAGCTCATTAAATCTACTGATTTCTAAACTATCTTCAACTGTATCCATACAATTATCAAGTTGAGCTTGAACACTCTCAAAGGCAGTAATTCTTTT
>JAGLTP010000113.1 GCA_023135215.1 Candidatus Heimdallarchaeota archaeon | reverse complement strand
ATAAAAAATTAGAGAAGAAAAAAAATAAAGAATTATCTGTCTTTCAATCTTCTCCTAGTTATCAAAGATACAGGAATTATTGCTAGACCAAGCACAAACACTAATATTAGCAAGTTAAATCCATTTGTAAATTCTGCAACTGAAGGTTCTCCCAGTGGATAAGGATCAACAGAACCTGCAATTCCATCAATAGGATAACTTCCAGTTCCAGACCAGTCAGACCAGTAGTTTCCTTCATTGGAACTTGTTTCATACCAAGTGTTACTAGCTGAGTTATCCCTTGCTTGAGACAAAACGAACTCTATAGTTCCCTTTAGATTATTGTCAATGAAGGTATTATGATGGATGATGTTAACAGAACCAGAAAATAAGCCAATACCGTATAATTTATTTTCTTGTAAAAGATTGTAAGTAATAAGGCAAGAATCAGAAGCACTTAGTAGAATTCCCTCACCTGTATTATTGATGAAAATGTTATGAGATATAGTGGTACTAGAAGAAAATTCCAGATAGATTCCATGCCAGTAGTTATTGTTGCAAATATTATCAGATACAGTGGATCCAGAAGAGAAATATAGTTTTATACCATTTTTGTTGTTGTTATTACATACATTATTAACCAGAAAAGAATTTTCCGAATCCTGAATATAAATCCCATTCCAGCTGTTGTTAACACATCTATTATCATTCAGAGTTGAATCATAGCTAGTATCCAAATAAATACCGAACCTGTTTCTTTTACAAGTGTTGTCGGTCAGCGTAGAACGTGGAGAGTAATAAAGATAGATACCAATGTAATTGTTATCTGTAAATGTATTATTTGTAAGTATAGCATTTTCACACCATCTAATGTGTAAACTTATAGATGTATTCGATATAATTTGGTTGGATATTTTTACTTCTGAACAGTTAACTAAGAACAGTTGTCCAAAGAGAGCTTCCGAAAGCGTAATTTTATCGAGATTAATATAATAACCAAATTCTTTCCCGTTTACCCAATTATTCTCAATTGTATAGGTTAGGTAATCCTCAATGCTTGATTCAATAATATATAATCCATCATTGGAGAATGAGTTATCAATAATTGTAGAACCGGAAGAATCAACTATACGAAAGCCATAGCTATTGTCAATACAAGTGTTATTGATTAGAGAAGAATTAAAAGAAGAATAAAGATAGAAACCATAGCCGCTGTTTGTGCAAGTGTTATCAGTTAGAGTAGTATTAGAAGCAGACATATAGATACCACTGTAGGTGTTGTTGGTACAAGTGTTATTGGAAAGAGTGCAACTAGGGGAAGAAGCAGTCAGATAGATACCACTCCAGTTGTTGGTGCAGGTGTTATTAGTTAGAGTAGAACCAATAGACATACCCAGAAAAATACCATACTTGTTGTTGATAACTGTGTTATTTATGATTGTGGCTGTTTCTCCTGCAACACTCCTAATGTAAATACCATGCTTTTCTGCATCCACATAACAATCATTTATAATGAAATATTTAGTTGTGTTATAGATATAAATACCATTTTCACTTGTTGTAATGATATTATACCCTTCAATAATGAATGGAGTACCTTCATCTCCAGTACCGGGAAAACTATAATCAGTGAAATTTCCATCATTCATTATTTCAATAGGTTCATGCGGGACACGAGATAAATCTACTAATTTAGGTGAAATTGGCGAGAGAGAGATATTTGAAGATTCTGTGGTCTGATCTTCACTTTTAAAAGAAGTAGTTATTGCTTGTGTTTTGATTAATAAAGAACAAAAGAATATTCCAATTACAAAAATTCCCAATATTAATTTCTTTTTCATTTCCTTCACTCAAGGGTATACTAGCTAGATTTACACCTCATAACTAATAAATTTATCTTCAAATGATATAGTTTAACAAGCTTTGTCATTTGCTTGTGAAGGAGTGATTAGAATCTCAGGTTTGTAGGTGGCTTATTTGCTCCTAAAAAACAAAAAAAGGGGGAAAAAGGGAGAATTTCAATCAAATCTCGAACTAGATGTTATTATGGTTATCATTCCGTTTGTAATTTTTATTCTAGCTTCAATGAGATTTGATTGTACTATTTTGATGATGGTACCTTGGCTATCTTTTACCACTGTTTTATGATTTATATTCCATTTTGTTAAAGCTGTTTTTATTTCACTTATATCAATAACAGCATCCACCGAAT
>JAGLTP010000112.1 GCA_023135215.1 Candidatus Heimdallarchaeota archaeon | reverse complement strand
GGTTAAATCAACCACAAAGTTTTTTGTCATTCAAAATTGTTTTGTTGGGAAATGTTTTGAAGCTTGTATCAAGATCGAGAATGTTAAAGCAGGAACTGCTATTTTGATAAATAATATTTGCAAAGGTTTCTTCACTTTTGATTCATTGATGTCTCAAAACCATGGAATTGTCATAGATAATTCACCTAATACAACTCTGGAGGAGAATATTTGCAGGAGCAATTCCAGATATGGAATTTATTTACTAGTTTCACCAAACAGTACTCTTCGCAAATGCATAACTGAGAGAAATGATCAAGGAGGAATTCTCCTAGAAGAGTCACAAAATTCGGTAATAGAAGAATCAAAAAGTGCTAAGGGGATCAAATTAGTAGATTCTGCTTATTGTTCAATAGATAATAATGTGTGCACAGAAAGTGGATATGGAATTTATTTAAAGAATTCCAGTTTTTGTAAGGTGATTAATAATAACATTGAACGCACATATAATTTTGGAATCAAAATCGAAAATTCGATGTTATGCGAATTACTAAACAACAGTTGTTATAGATTTGCTGTAGGTATTAAGATAGTTGATTCATTAAATATCTCCATAAAAGACAATTATCTACAAAATTGCATTGATGGCATCGTTATAAAGAATTCAGTCAACTCTACGATATTAAACAACAGATTTCTTAGAGCAGGAATTAGTTTCGAAGATTCTTCTCGTAATGCATTTGAGACCACAATTTTATCAAATAATTTCTTGGAAGTAGAGGAGGATGAGATTCTGCTGAACAAGGAAATTGTTCTATTCAAAAATCTTGATAACTATGTCTTTCCTAATACAGATTATGGACAAATAATTCTATTTAATTGTTCTAGGTTGATCTTTGAAGATCTTCATTATTCAAACTATGGAATATACGAGATAGTATTTTATCAATGCAAGAACATTTCATTTTCTAACAATATTGTAAAAGGAAAAATACACTTAAGTAATATTTCAGAGAGTAAAATCAACTCAAATTCGATAAATATAATAAGAGTAACTGACTGTTTCAACATTATAATTGAAGACAATTACTTTGTAAGAACAGAGCTATACAGGTCTTCACATTTAGCTTTTAAGAACAACACATATTCCTCAGAATCAAACTATTATGAAGTTTACACTTGGTTGTATATCTCAAAGTGTAAATTCTTGAAAATACTAAACAATACTTGTCATAAAGCATTTTGTGCAATTTTTGCGAGGTATTCATCTTTCTTAGAGATAAGAAATAATAAATTTTCAGAAAATTATGGTAAGCAAGGTTTTGATTTGAATACCTATCCATTTAAATGGTTCCTATTTGGAAGTTCTATAGAGTTTTTTAATACTACAAATTCTTTAGTGACCGGGAATAATCTGACAGAAGGATCGCAAGGAGTATACCTAATAAAATCTCCTAACAACCTTATAAAGAACAATTCAGCAAGGTACTATGGGAAAGGAATTGGTTTGTATCTTTCAGATAATATCAATATTACGGAAAATTTCTTAAGAAAAAACTCTGCAGGGATTCATATAGATCGCTCAAATTATAATAGAATAATGAATAATACTAACAAAGTGAATGATGGGGGAATTGTTGTATATGATTCCAATTATAATGATATCTTTTATAATCGATTAAATGAGAATGAATGTGGAATCGCCTTAATAGAAGACTGTAATAATAATCAAATTATCTGTAACATAATAGAAGAAAACGAAGTAGGAATATATCTACATTCTGAAACTAAAGATAATATTTTACATCACAATTATTTCATGAATAATACACAACAGGCAGTTGATGATAGCGGCAAAAATATTTGGTATGAGAGTAGTAAGGAAGAAGGTAACTATTGGTCAGATCATAAAGGGAAGAATCCTTACGAAATAGAAGGAGATGGAGAAGCGGTTGATCCTTATCCCCTAAATGAGAATTTAGAAAGGATAACAAGAGTTAGTTCTAGTAAAATCTACCTTATTTTCGTTAGTTTGATATGTGTTTTAGCATTGAGGAAGAAATATAAAGAATACAAATAAATAAAGAAGGTGCGTAAGTTGAAACATTCCAAAAAAAGAGGAACTAGATTTATATGGAAGATAATAGTTTTCCTAATTGTTAGTTCGGTTATTTACTATCCCTTACTCATTCGTGCAGATGAGGATTACCTAATCATCAGAATGACTGATGCTGAATATCCTCCTCGTATTGGTGAATGGAGTAAAAAAAGCAGTATTCTTACTTTAGAGGTTGACTATCAATGGGAAAATCCAACTCAAAATAACATCATAGTAACTGCGCATTGTGGCCCAGTATTTTTTCCTCAAGTGAACATTACTTTTGTTGATAAAACTCTCTTTGCTAGACCACTCGCTGTAATTGAATATGTATATATGGGAGATATCGAATTTAAACCAGGAATTAGAGATAGGTCAAAACTCATCCAGTTTGAAATAGTTAATTATGTAAATGATAGTATACCATTAGGTAGGTATATACTCTGGTTTGACTTTACTAACTGTAGCTATACTGCTGTACCTGTTGTAACAGAGAAATTTATTATGGATGTTACTGATGAAAACATTACTTATACATTTGAATATAACAATGAAACAAGGATAGTCTCTCCTAAAGTAACTTTGAAAGCTAGTTCTATTTCTGTTTCCCTAATAAGCTCGTTTTATGTCATAATAGTGCTAATTCATATTCTTAATGCTAGAAGAAGTAAGTTCAGAAAAAAAATTGATAATAATTTCAAGTGATTGTAATGCTGAAGTCTGTGAAAAAAAAACATTATCTCTTATTACTAGCAATTTTTGTAATGATTCTAAGTCCAGCTCAAATACAAGCAGCTGAAAAGAGCAAATCGGTACATGACGAAAATGGAATGAAAATCACTATCTCATGTAGAACTAATACTAGTTACATTTCGGAAAATTTCAGAGTTAATCTTTCCGTTGAGCTTTCTAAAAAACCAGATAATGTTATAGAACTCTTTAAAGTTTATATGTATTTGAGAGAAATAGTAAATGGAACTGAGATACGTTCACATAGAACTGTAAACTTTGCTTATATAGATGGAAGTTTTATTAGAAACAGATCAACTTTAATGAATTTTAGAGATACTTGGATAAAAGCAAAAATTCAGATTCAACTTAAATTTTTTGTTGACAAAACAGGAACATTACCTAGTTTAGCAATGAAAACTGAATGGCTAGATTTCGTTACACTCAGGAATAAAGGTTCTTTTGCCAGAAACTTCGATTGGGCTTTTATTATCTTTGGAGTAGGTTCAGTTATTGGTGTAGGATTAGTACTTTATAAGAAATTTCTGTAAAGAAAGTATCAGTTTATTTCGTGTCTTGAGTGAATTATTTTCTTTTCAATCTTTACTTTTGCTGAAAAGTAATATAAGTAAGAAAGAAAATCATTATATGAATGCTTAGAAGTTTGAAATGGAAAGTTTTTGCTCTTTTGTTGATTTACAGTTTATTAATTGTGTTTTTTCAAGTTTCTGCAGAAGAGGAAGAGTATCTAATTGTTAGAATTGTGGATGCAGAGTATCCTCCAAGAGTATACATACGGGAGGAAAGGAATTATACTGGTTATACATTCACTGTAGTTTATCAGATTGAAAATCCGACTTCGTTACCTATCACTATTCCTTATGTATGTGGTCCTTATCCCTTTCCATATCTGAGAACAAATCTAAGAGATAAAAGCCTGAGAGTGTTTCTCGGATTTATTATCGAATGGGTGGCTGGAGAGACTATCATTCAACCAGGTTTTAGAGAAGATAGTTATAAGTTTGGTTTTGAAATAGAAAACTATTTTAACGAAAGCCTTCCTTTGGGAAATTATAAAATGTGGTTTGATTTTACTAACTGCAGTTTTTCTCCAGTTCCAGTTGTAACAGAAAAAATGTATATAGACGTTACTGAAACCAGTGTAACCTACTATTTCGATTATAACAATGAAACAAGAATAGTATATCCTAGACAAATAATCAATGGTGCAAATTTCTTCTTTATATCAACTATTTTATCCTTAGTACTAATCAATAGAGTAATACGAAAGAATAATGGAATTTCAAAATTTGATTAAAATTCTTAGGAAAAAAAAAAGAAAATAATAAGGTCATCTTGACAAATTAGAGGGATTTCTAAAAATAGCATATGTTTATATCTTATATAATTATCACTAGTTGTTTTTGATAACTTTTTTTCTTACACTTGGAAGAGAAATAGGAAAAGGGGAGAGGTGATAAAGAAGCAATAAACATGATGTGATCAATGCAAAGCCTTTCAAATCAAACGAGCTTACAAAGTTTTCGAAGTTTTCTAACTATAGGTTTCTTGATTGCAGTTTTGTAAGTAATATTTCTCTATCAGCATATTTAGAAGCATCTGGATCATGTGATGCAATTATTAATGTCGTGCCATAAACTTGACACATCCTTGATAAGTGTTCATAAACAATTTGGGATGTTTCTACATCTATATTTCCTGTGGGTTCATCTGCTAAAACAATGGGTGGATTATTAGCTAGTGCTACTGCCATTGCTACTCTTTGTTGTTCTCCTCCACTTAGAAATTCTGGTTTCTGATCAAGATACCTTTCAATTTCGAGGAACTCTGTGAGCTCGTTTATGTGTTTTTCCCTTTTCTCTTCTGGTTTCTTTGCTAATATCATTGGAAATTCAATATTCTCTTTGACAGTTAGAAATGGGGCTAGATTATAGGATTGGTAGATTAGACCAACTGTTTGACAACGATAGTCTGCTTGTTGATCTTCATTGAGTTCTATTATGTCTCTACTCTCAACTAAAATCTTACCTGCCGTAGGTTTGAGTATTCCAGCTAAGCAATGTAAAAGAGTAGTTTTACCTACACCGGATTTTCCTCTAATAACTAATCTTTCTCCTTTAGACACTGAAAGATTTATTCCCGAAAGCGCAATAGTTTCGACTTTCCCTTTATACACATGAAGTAAATCAAAAACTTGTATGATTTTCTTTTCTTTTTTATTCATTTAATCTTACTCCTTTGATTTTTGTGAAATGAAATTTCTTCTTTTTGTTTACTTGAATTGGTAATAGAAGCATAAATGCTGAGAACAGAATTGGTGTAATAATTGCTAATGAAATCCAATCTATGACTAATTGCATCGGCATGAAATATGAGATATTTAAAATGAAAATTATTGTCAATAGTACGAAGATTGCATAAATAAATGAAATCAAAGTAAACAAACTAGACATAATTAGAAACCAGTATGATGTTAAAGAAGCAGCATTTTTACGATGAAATCCTCTTCGAATCAAAAACGAAAAGGACTTATTACCAGCATTACGAATATCTAGAAACATTAAAAATATTAAGCTAGGGATTAGTAGGATAAGAAAATAAATTGGTAGCTTTAACACCTTCAATACAGTGTTTTGTTGATTATTCTGTTGTAATGTTACCTCGGAAAAACTGTGAATTACATTAAACATTATATGTTTCTCTCTTAGGTTTGCAAAAAGAGCTTCTTCATCAGCTTCTTGTTCAGCTTGAAAACTGAATATCGCATAGTTGTTCTTATTGAGGATATGAGCAGATTCATTATATTTCATCAGAAAGATATTCATATATTCCCTCTCGAAGAAAATTGAGAAAAATGATAGAAAATCAGCAACATCTAGTAGGATTTTCTTCTCCTCGACTAGAGAACTATTGATATCCTTTTTGTATAAACTAACCAAATCTCCAATAGTAAGCTGCATTTCTTTAGCTTTTTGTTTGGTTGTAACAAAATATTCATCAGATGAATTCAGTAAGGAGAAAACTTGAGAACTACTCCTTTTTTTGAAATAATTGCCAAAGAAATGAGCACCATTGAAAAAAGACATAGGATTATCTAAGTAAATATAGATGTTCCTAAT
>JAGLTP010000111.1 GCA_023135215.1 Candidatus Heimdallarchaeota archaeon | reverse complement strand
AGATAAAGCATTTGTAACGGTAAGTACAAAACTTAGAAAATCACCATAAATCAAACTAGTTGAATTTACATAAGCATATGTGGTTTCAGTAAAACTATCTACATCAACAAAATCAAGTGCAATATTATCAATTTTGAAAGAGAATGTTTGATTAACTGTATTTGGGAATGCTCCTAATGTATTATCCTTTAAAATTACAGTTAAATTATATGAACCATCTGCTTCTTTAGTGTAGATTGTCCATGAGACACTATCATTTAATGGTTTTAGTTTTTCGTCATCCCCATCCCAATTCCAAGCCCACAAGAATTCTGCTAAATCATCGTTAGATTCAACATTATATTCTATTGCAGTATCACCTTGTAAATATTCAAACTCAGAAGCATCTACCATTTCATCTTTTGATGCATCGTATATCTGCAAATCTATAACAGGTGCTTCTATATCTATTAGAAATGAGAATGTATAGGTATGACTGTTCCCAACTATATCTTGTACATAAACATAAAATTCAGCCATTGAGTCATGAACATAAATAGGTAAAGCATTTAAAAAGAAATCAAAATTATTTTCAAGAAACCAATAATCACCTAAGTTATCCCAAGTATACTCTATAATTTCAATAGTATCGGTACCAGAAACATAATCTCTCACTTCGAAAGAGAGCTCAGTTTTGAAATTTACTTTTGTTCCATTAGCTACTCCAGGCAGATATATTGTTGGATAGTCAACATCTATTATCAAATCTATATAATATGTATCAGAATTAAGATTTGAATCTGTAGCTCTTATCGCTAAAGTTCCAGCTTCAGTTATACCTGGTAAAAAGAAGCTATTCCCTATAATAGATGTATAGGGAGAACCATTCCAACTATACTCTGTAACAACAGAGGGATCATCATCCTCAATAGAAACTTGAACTTCAGAATTACCAGGTATATAATTTTGACCAATATGAACCACCAAACCTGCTATTGACTTTTCAATTTGTGGTGCTAGTGTATCGATAACAAAGAAAATGTATTTGATATCAGCATTTCCAGCAATATCAATTGCATAAAGATAGAAATAGTGATTCCCATCATCCAAATGATCTAATATTAGTACGAATGGGCTTGTTAAAGATTTATTTGCTTTTCCATCAACAGAAATTAAAACTGTGAGGTTCGTAACTGAAACATAATTATCAGTAATTGCAAAAACAAAATCAGGATCATCTGTTTTGTATCTACTATTGTTATAGCCCGATATACTTGAATCTATAACAGGTGCTTCCAAATCAACAATGAAATTAAAATAGTATACAAATTCGATGTCTGTTGAGTCATAAGTTGTAATAGTTAGATGATGCGAACCTGCAGTTAAAGGAATTCCATCGATTCCTTCTAGAGTTAATGTTGATAGTATTATAGAACCATCTACTTCTGGATTTCCATCCCATGAATATCTAACAGTACCATTGCTTTTTTGAATAGTGATCTTTACTGTTTCGCCACCCTGATAATATGAGTTGTTAGTTAGATTTTGTAACTCAACGAGAAAGACATTACTATCAGCATAGAAATAGAACATTTTACTACTTGGATGATCTATATTATCATAAGCAAAAACATACAAGAAATGATTACCATCTGTGATAGGGAGATTAGTTCGGTATATATTACCAGATTCTGGAGTCCATGTTGAATTCGGATTTGAATCCCAGTGATACTTGACGTATTTGATTCCGTAGAAATCTGAAATTTCTACATCTATTGTTTTGAGTGGAGCATAGGTTGAACCGTTAATAACATTATCAAGCTGAATCAGAGGTAGATCAGAATCAAAGGTAAAGAAATATGTAAATATCGCACTAGAATAGAAATCCGTGGTCCTTATCGTCAAGTTATGATCGAATTCAAAAACGGGAAGTGTTATATCATAAGGTGCCACTAGAGGAAATTGCGTTCCATTTGAATCCCATTCATACGTGACTGTATCCAAGTAATATGCTGAGAAATTGAGTAATAACCCACTTTCTACTATAGACCCATTTGTATATGGTGCATGTAGTTCAAAATTAGTAACAGATGCATCATAACCAAACTTAAAGTAATTTGTTCTTGTATTATTATAAATCGGATCACTTGCTACTATTTCTAAATTGTGCCACTCATGAGATGCAGGGAGTGTAGCAAGAGTGGAATCAGAAAAACTGGACCAAGAACCTCCATCCCATCTGTACTTACTGACTGAACCATCTGTAACATCGATGGTCATCTCTTGAGCGGTATAGTATATTGTATTATTTGCAGCATTATATAAATCGATGTCCGGAGTATTTTCTTCAATCATATAAAGTTGAACTCCTAGCATCCCATCTACGTTATAGACTGTATAGCTATTTGAATGAACACCATCATTAATATTCCAGTTTAGGTTTGTACCTGAAATTCCAGTATCAAAATATCTTCCATCTTCCATTATATTTAATGTAGTATGACCTTGCGTTGCACCAACATCGCTATGTGCAGTCTCATATGTTAGTTTGAATCTATCTCCTGCAGGAATAGTATAAGATGTTAGTGAGCTATTTGTTTCTAACCATTCCCAATACTCTGTATCAGTTGGAGTGTTAATCTTTGGTAATAAATATGCTACAGAAGTTATTTCTGTAGAAACTTGTGTACTAGTGTGATAATGCCAGAGAATAATCTTGAATGTAATATCTATTGAGTTATAATATGAATCAGAAGCATTATCATTCAAATCTCTATGCATATTGAAAATATAGTGCACTTTATCCTCTATAGTAGTATCATAAGCTAGAACTGGACTATACATCATTGATTTTCGACCTGAACCCCAATAATCAATACCTAAATAGTAAGTGTTATTTTCAGAAGGTACTGGAGCATTGGTTATATCACCAATACCAAATCGTTGGGCTGCTATGTCCCATGCATCATGACCAGGAATACTATCATATTCTGTCCATTGATATCCAGATCCATTCGCATCCAGTGAAGGAGAAAAAGTTTTGTAACTAAAGAATGCTTTTGTTTTCAAATCACCTTCGAACAATTCTTGGCGAATCTTATTATTTGTCTCTTTATTGCTGGGAATGTTATTGTTGTTTATCTTATCCCGATTTGAGATTGAGAAATTATCTAGAAAATCACTCAATTGTTGCTCTTCAGGCATACTTAGTTGATAAAAAACTAATGAATTAATAAACATTAAAATCAATAATACTGAAAACACGTTACTAGTATACTTCCCCATTCAGA
>JAGLTP010000110.1 GCA_023135215.1 Candidatus Heimdallarchaeota archaeon | reverse complement strand
AATGGTAATTTTTCAACGTTTGGTCCAGATAATCCAATTTTTGTTGACCCACAAGACGAAAACAATACCGCTTACTGGTGGCCAACATACAATATTTCTATCGCCCAAAATGTTGAAAGAACATCTCTTCCACGAACAAATAGTTTCGAAATCGATTTTTCATTTATGGGTGTTCTCATTGCGTTTTCTATATTTTCAACAGTATTTGCACTTACAAGGACAATTAGGAGGAGTAAGAAATGAAAAAGTATCAAATATTCATAACATGTTTTTTCCTTTCAACAATAATGATTGTTTCATCATTTACACACAGTGCTAATGCTGCTCGTGATGAAGTTAGTGACGAATGGGATCTTGAAGGCTCTCTACGAGTACAATGTGAAGAGCAAAAACTGCTCATTTATGATCCTACAGATTCAAAATATGAAAGTCCTCCTATGAATGAATCAGTTGATGGTTATGATAGACCCTTGGTATATTTCCAAATCATGGGTTTCGATACTAATGATGACCAGCTACTCGATCATTATTATGGTTATTATGGGATTAGTTATTTTGATCTTTCAGATTTCTATAATTATACTGTTGAAGGTTGGGATAGATATTGGGTTATCGTCAATGCCAAATGGCGGTTGAGAATACCTGAAGGGTCAACAGCACAATGGGAAGTTCTGTATTATCCAGATCCTTATTATGATTTAATAAGCGTAAATCTACTTAAAAAAGTACCAATTTATTACGTCAATCTCACAAAAAATCTTGGATGTAACTTGGAGTATAGAGTCGATTTAGGACTAAACTATACCATAGGTAATTTTACTACTTTCGGTCCTGGAGGACAACTTTTGTATCCTGACAAACCAAATTTTCCTGGATATAATGTTGCATTACCTCTATTTACAGCTATTCTCCCTGTAGAGTACTTAGTACAAACAGGATTCTTTGGTAATGCATTAAGTTTTGTGATGATAGTCTCAATGTCTTTTGGGTTATTCTACAAGCTAAGAAATCGACGGAAAAGAAAAAGATAATCTCCTGATTTTCTCCCAAAAGCTTTTATTTTTCCCTTAATCTATATTTTCATGGTTTGAATATGTTTGGCATATCTACTACAATATCCACGATACTCATTTCAATTTGTGGTTTAATCGTAGCTTTATTCATTATCTATCCAGCATCCTTTAAGAAACAAAAAACTTGGTTAGCTTTTAAACTATTTCTCATTATTATAGGTTCAATATTTATTATTTTGTTACTCGAAATAAAAAGAGACAGCTTTTTCTTCATAGGTTCGTTTCTAGGTATTAGTTTTTTACTAAAAGCAGTTTTTCAGTTAACAGAGTTAAAATCATTATATTTACTGTTATCTTACATTTCATTTACATTCATATTTCTTTCAATGGGTCAAATTATTTTATTTATATTGAATTTAGGTTTCGCATATATTCTTTTTATCTATATATCTATTTACAAGGTGTATGATTATGGAAACAAAGATCAAAAAGAAGATAAGAAAATTTCAAAACTCTTAACAAATTTGTTCTTATTCTTCGCTTCATTAACTATAACAGGTTTTATAGTATACGAATTACTGAATGATCAAGCAATTTTGCTTCAGAATGATTCTTTGATTCAAATTTTCTCAGGTCGTTATAGTATAATAATTCTTGTTATTTTTATTTGTTTTCTAACCATGATACTTATCTTAGTCTTCACATTAGATATTCGAAAAAGATACACAAAAAGGAAGGATGAACCATGGTATTCTTAAACAGTCTCATAGCTTTATTCTTTCTTTGTTTATGTTTCAGCTTTTTAATTATCATAGGTACTAAAAAGAATGTAAATATCCTTTTTGGTTTTCTTATGATGGTTCTTTCAGGCATAGTTTTGCTAGGTTTCTCAGAATTGTCTGCGGAGAACGTAATATTTGTAATTCTTGGGTTGCTAGTAATTTCAATAATGTTTGCTTTTCAATTTAGAGATCATTTGATTGTATCTATTGAATCAGGAGATTCAGGGAGCGATAATAATGGATAGTATTTCTTTAATCTTAACAATACATGTTATATTGTTGTTATTATTCCCTCTTCTACGAAGACTTTTCAGTTTAATCTTTACTGAAAAAAAGGAAGCAAAGTTAGCTAATATGATAGTGTTCATAACTGTAAACCTGGTTCTTCCTTTGAGTTTGTTAATTGTTTTTCTCTTCTTAAAGCTCACTGGATCTTTCAGTGAAATAACATCCAAGGTCCTACTGTTTGGAAGTAAAAACTATCTGTTTGAATTAGGGTTTCAAATAACCTCTATACAAGTTATCTCTTATTCTTTCATTTTTATTATATCTTCTTTATTATCCTACAGAACAATTCTGAATGAAGAAAAAATCTTAAAAAACTATCCTGACACAATCTCACTTCTTTTAACAATCTTTGTTCTTTTACTCTTTTCCCCCAATTTCTTTCAACTCACGTTATTTATGATTTTTCTAGATATCATGATTCTTAGGTTCATTCAGGTTTCCTTCAAAAATTCAGGTTCAAGTGATAATAAAGGTGTAAAACAAGTAATGCTTTCTCTTATCATAGGAAATTCATTGTTATTATCCAGTTTTGGTCTAATCATAAAACTTTCAAAGACTTTCGATTTTTCCTCTATATTACATGATATCAGTTTCCACTATAATCTTTCTCATCCATTTTTCATTGCTGTTTGTAGTATCTTTCTTGTTGGATTAACTGCCAAAATTTCTCTTTTCCCATTTCATGAATGGAAAAGAAAATCGTGGAATTCAAATATCCCTTGGATATTTCAAATAGTTTTCTTATATGTATCCGTCACGCTACTGTTTTTCTTCATAACACCTTTTATGGGAATAATTCCAGTAATTAAGAATGGAATTGCTTGGTATGGTATCATTATTGCACTCTCAAGCTCAGTCTTAGCTGTTTTGATACAAAAGAAAGAGGTTGTTTTAACTTTGCTTTTATCTTTTTACAGTGGAATTATACTTTTCACTATAGGTTTGGATTCTTATTTAGTTGCTTTCCAACAGATGATTCTTCTCCCCTTTATTTTTAGTATCTTAACAGTTTATATTGTAAAAAAGGAAAAACCTACAGAAGAAGGGGATATACAAAGGAGACCAACTATACTAATATCATCATTACTCTCAATTCCAATTCTGATAGCAGGACTCTCGCTTGTAGGAATTCCTCCATTGAATAGCTCTCTTGTTTCAATTACATACAGTTTAGATCATCCAGATATTCTTTTTAAAAATGGGCTTTTAGCTATTGGAGTAATATCTTCAGTTTTTATTGTTTATCTAGTTTTTAGAACAATATATGAAGAATGGAATCAAAAATCTCAAGCGGAAATATCATTGTCGAATGTGCTTATCTTGATAGGAAGCTCCTTTGTCATTATTCTATTTAGTATTTTATTATCTTATCTTTTACCTCTTGAGCATTTTCCAGTGATTATTTTATCTGAATCAAGATTATATTTGAAATCAGCATTACCTATTGCAACAATAAGCCTCATCTTCAGTCTATTATACCTAATTACATTCCACTATTTCAAAAGTAAACACGAGTTTTTATCCCATAAATCTAAGTCAGTCAGTGGTATTCTTCTGAAGATTATTACATATGATTTCATCTTTGAGCTGTGCGCAGTAATTTACTTGAAAATAATTATTCCCTCAGCTATTTGGATTAAAAACAGAATAATCATTGGTTTCTTTGTTGAAATTGTTTTTCACTACACTTACTTATGGTTTCTACTTATAATCAGAGGTCTAAGAAAACTAGTTTTGGATATTATTATACCTACAATTAAAAGGGTGTTTGAAAAAACATCAAAATTTCTGAGAAGTCTGGAGGGGATTAATCTTAAACAACAATTACAATTGGCAGCTGTTTTCCTTGTAATTCTGCTAGTACTCGTTATAGCTTTTTACTTCGGAGGTGCTGTCAAATGAGACTAAGTAGAGGTGATATCGCTTGAGCTATCATCTTGAGTTTCTAAAAACGTTCTTCCATCTTGAAGTGTTATTAATAGGTGTTATTTCACTTCTGATATTAGGAGGATTAGCAAACAAGATAGTGAGAAGATTTCTCATTTTTAATGGGAGGATGAGGATACTCTATGGATATATATCAATAATCTGTAGCATTATTTCAATGATAGCAATAGGTTATATTGTATCCCCTTTTCAAAATGAGACATCAATTTTCTTTCTAAGTGAATTCTCTCCCTTTTCAGTTGGTGCTTATTTGGCTCTCAGTGTAGGAATTGTTCTTGTTGAATTCGTTACTATAAAGGAAACTGATTTCTGTTCAGAAAAGAGCTTTAATGCATTTATTTCACTTCTTCTTGTTCAAGCTGGTAGTTTCTTTATTGTTTCAGCAGTTTCTTGGCTTCTAGTTTTCTTTGGGTATGTTATGCTTTTCACCTCCTTCAATTATTATATTCGAATTATGTACAATCTAAATAAAGTCAATAATCAGAACTTAATTTCACCCTATTTCATAATGAACGCACTATCGATAGTTATTCTTTTCGTTGGTATAATTTGTTACAATATTACTGAAAATTCCTATCATATTCATAACATGTTAGGATCCCAAAAGATTTGGGAATTTCTAAGTCTGTCTTTCATTCTATTCTTCGTATATATTCAACTCGGATGTCCTCCATTTCATTTCTGGATTTTCTCTCATTCCGATCAGGAGAAAAATTCAAGTTCACAATTGTTAATTGTAGTTCAAAGAGGCATAGCTATTGTGTTTTTGATCAAAATACTTAATATTTTCAGATATTCCGATTATTCCAAAGTTCTTTTATGGATTTTTGTTATTTCTGGAATTATTTTCACTTTTTGGGGAATTTTAGCATCAATGACAGAAGACAAATTACAAAAGATAGTTAGTTACGTGAGTCTCTCTCATATAGGTTTTACTTTTCTTCTAATCTCTTTCCTCTTCTCTTCAAACATCGGTCAAGAGATTGCTGTGGAAATCTATCAAGGTCTATGTTATTTATCATTAGCTTATATTCTTCTATATTCTTTTACTTCAGCTGTAACTAGTATAATTTCAAAGAGTTATGGTACAACTGAATTAAATAGTCTAAGAGGTTTGGGAAGACGAACCTATATTTTGCCTTTTTTGATGCTTTTAGCATTCCTTCTTCTCTTCGCTTTTCCAATTGCAATAGGTTATCAAACGAATCTCTTCAACTACAGTCTTTTGCCTTTCTCATTATATTTTATAATGGTTTTATTCGATCTTCAGATAGTGCTTTCATTTGTATATCTTGCAAGGATTTTGAAGATTTTATATTTTGAGAGAAGAGTTCCAACTATTCGTTATTCTACAGTTGAACCTGGTATATATTTAGCTCTTTTGTTCTCGCTGTTCCTCGTTATAATATTCTTAATTTTCAGTAACAGGATTTTCGAGTTCTGTTTGTACATGGTGGAATCTATCACATAAATTCAATAACTTTATTAATATCTACTCGGCATTTACTTAATTCTCATGACTCAGATAGACGATGATTTCTCTTTAGATATTGAGAATATAAATTCCTATTTAGCTAATCTAAGAAACCATAGTCCATATGAGGATGATATAAATGATTTAATAGATCATATTTTGCAACGGGGAGGAAAACGAATACGTCCTCTTTTATGCTTGCTTTCCTTTGAAATGACATCTGGCAAAGAACGTAATGACATGAGTTATGCAGCAGCATGTGCCCTAGAAGTTATTCACAATGCTTCTCTTTTAGTTGATGACATATTTGATAAAGATGTTTTTAGAAGAAGTGAAAAAGCATTTTATCTAAAATTTTCAACATTTGCTGCACTTTCACTATCTTATTCTATGAGCAGTCTTGCGTTAAGTCTAGCATCCCAAACAAATGATATAGAAGTCGTAGAGGAACTGATTAATACTCTTCATACATTGTCTGCATCTTTGTTTCTTGAGCAGAAGTTTAGATCAATAGGGGAAAAAATGACAAAAGAAGATGCTTTAAAATTAATTGATAAGAAAACATCGAGTTTGTTTGAAGCTGCCTCTGTTATAGGTACTATGCTTGGAAAACGAGGAGATAAAGATAAAGAAGATATGAAATTGTTTGGTAAATTGTATGGTAGATCTTTCCAGTTACGTGATGATATTCTCTCTCTCATATCCACAGAAAATGAGTTAGGAAAATCAGGTGTATGGACTGATATAACAAATCGAATTCAGACATATATTGTTATAGAGGCTATGGAATTAGGAAATGAAGAACAAAAGGAAATTTTGCAGGATTACTATCTACAAAAGAAAGATATTTCACTATCATTTATTAAAAAAGCAATTTCTGATTCTGGAGCTGTTGATTCGATAAAGCAATTAATCAAAGACTACACTGATGAAGCAAAAGCAATTCTCAATAAATATCCTTCTTCTGTAGCTCGCGAGAAGCTAATTGAAATAACAGACTATCTTATCATATTATAAAAATGAAAAGATAGAGAATTAATCTATTCTCTTCCCTTCGATATATTCATCAAACCATTTGTCTGCAGTATGTCTATTTGTTGTTATTGGAGGAGCTTTGAAACCAAATGCGCAAATCGAACTAATTGGACCGCTTCCTGCTCTTCTTTGTGCTAGTTTTGTTGCTCTTATAACGTCAATAAGAGTAGCAGCACCATTTGGACCATCTAATGTCTCTAAACGAATATCAATTTTAACAGGCATGTTCATGAATCCCTCTCCATATATCCAGAAATGACCAATTCTTCTATTGCCTAGAAACTCTAGATAATCAGATGTTCCACTTGCTATGTTTATATGATTATCGACGGATTGTTGGATACTTCTCTCTTTCACTCTTCGTTTGTATTGCTTTCTATCATCATCAAGTGTGTTTAAGGTTTCCAAACCACCTGCTACATCTAATTGATATGTATCTTTAATGATAACTCCTTGTTCTTTCAAAACGTCCAAGAATCCTTTATGTAAAACAGTTCCACCTGCTAGTGATTGTAAATCATCTCCAATGAGGCAAATATTTGCTTGTTTGTATTTTTTGGACCATGTAGGATCACTTGCGATTCTAGTTGGCGTACAATTAATAAAAGCTACTTCTGCATCAAGAGCAGCTTGAGCGTATGCTTCTACCGCTTTTTCAGCACCTGAGGGTATAGCACAAATTAGCATTTCAGTACCTGTTTCCTTAAGAATAGAAGCAACATCCGCCTCTTCTACATCAGCTACTGTAATGACTTTCTGTAGAATCTCAGAGAGACCATCCTTCACTGGACCTTTTTCTACTTGTACTCCAAGTTTTTCAACATTAATGAGTTTTGGAGTACAATTGATTGGTGCAAAAATAGCATCTGAAATATCTGTTTGTACTTTGGTGGAATCAATATCAAAAGCTGCTACAATTCTTATTTTATGAGCTTCATAACTTCCTATTTTTGGGTGCAAGAGCTTGTTCTTTTCCTCTTTAAATTGATTAAGATAAATTATCCCCTGAAGTAAACCTGATGCAATATTTCCAATTCCAGCAATTGCTATTCTAATTTCATCGCTTTCCATTTTCTTCACCTTAATTAGATATCTCTCCTTTTATGAATTTTTCAACTAGTTGAACAGCTTCAGCATCATGAATCTGTTTTGGTGGATGCTTGAAGAAATAACTTGAAACACCTATAAGCGGTCCACCGATTCCTCTATCTTTAGCAATTTTTAGTGATCTGATCACATCAATCATAACTCCTGCACTATTAGGAGAATCTTGAACAGAGAGTTTTAATTGTACTTTTATTGGTTGTTCTCCGAAATTCCTCCCCTTTAACCATAGATAACAGATTTTTTCATCATTTAGAAATGGAACATAATCTGAAGGTCCTATTCTTGTAGGAACCTCGTAAGGTATCATGCTTGTAACTGCTTCAGTTTTTGAAACACGTTTTGTTGTCAAACGGTATTCCTTTTTCATATTCTCGAAATCTGTATTTCCTCCAATATTCAGTTGAAAAGTTTCATCCATTTTAATCCCTCTTTCGTGAGCTAGTGTTACTAATAACCTATGAAGAATAGTAGCACCAAGCTGAGATTTGATATCATCTCCAGCAACTGGAATATTCTTTTCGGTAAATTTCTGAGCCCATTCTGAATCAGAGGCTATGAAAGCAGGAATTCCATTTGCAAATGCTACATTAGCATCTAGTGCTGCTTGAGCATATACTTTCGAAGCTTCCTCGCTTCCAACAGGGAGAAAATTAACTAAAACATCTGCTTCTGTTTCTACTAAAACCTTTGCAATATCTACAGGTTGAATCTCATCAGAATTATAACAATTAAATGACTCCATCATGTGTGGAGCAACTCCATCTTTTATGGGACCTGGTAATACTTCTACACCTTTCATAGGAACGTCTGAAAACTTAGCACAACAGTTTGGAGATTCCCAAATTGCTTCAGAAATGTCCTTCCCTATTTTTAATGTACTAACCTCAAAAGCTGCTACTACTTCAACATCTGATATGTGGTAGTCCCCAAATTTTACATGCATAATTCCAGGTACAAAATCATTCTCATCTGCGTTTTTGTAGTACTCAAGTCCTTGAATCAAAGCAGATGCACAATTTCCCAATCCTGCTATTGCAACGCGTATTTTCTTTGACATTAACTCACCTATGTATTTCTTTGGAAATCCAAAAGAAATATTTAAACTAATGAGCAAAAGAGCGTTATGCTTTTAAAAAGTTTTACCCTATTTGATATGTATGAGTGAACATAAAGAAACTGTACTAATAACAGGAGGGTTAGGACAAATTGGGTATTATACTTATCTTCAATTGAAGGAGAAATACCAAATCTGCATACTTGATAATATGTTAGATTCCAAAATAAATCCACCTGCAGATGTTATTTTCATTAAAGGAGATATAAGAGATCAAGAAACTTATTCGCTATTACCTAAAGTAGAACATATCATTCATTGTGCAGCTCAGATTAGCATTGCAAAATCTACAGTTAATCCTATTTTAGATGCGGAAACGAACATTCTCGGTACTCTAAACCTACTTGAGTTCTCTAGAAAGAAGAATATTGATAGATTTGTTTTTATAAGTTCTGCAGCCACCTATGGAAACCCTCAGTTCCTACCAATAACAGAAGAACATCCTCGTAATCCTCTATCACCATATGGAATGAGCAAATTAGTTGCTGAAAAATATGTTAGCTTATATTCCGATCTTTTTGGTCTAAACTCAATCACCCTCCTTCCATTTAATATTTACAGCCCTCTTCAGAAAGAGGATGATCCATATGCTGGTGTCATTTTTAAATTTATAAAAACAATAAAAAACAATCAATCTCCCATCATTGAAGGAGATGGTAATCAGACTAGGGATTTTGTACATATTAAAGACATCACCGCTGCTATTGAGCTTGCTTTGGAAAATAAGCATATAACTAATAAAACTATTAATATTGGTTCTGGAGAACCTACGACTATTCTAGAATTAGCTAATCTGTTAGTTCAAATAAGTGGAAAAGAATTGGAACTTGTTCACAAAGAACCTAGAGAAGGAGATATCAGAGAGAGTTTTACTTCACTTAAACTTGCTAAGGAATTGCTGAATTATTCTCCACAAATCAAGTTAAAAGATGGATTAAAAGACATGTATGATTCTCTTTTAGTCTAATTATTGCATTTTTAGTATAAATATTAAAATATGCGCTTGTTTTTACATAGATTAATGTCACTATATGTAATCGATACTAATTTCTTTATCTCAGGTTTTCAACACAATCCTAGTACCTATCGTAAATTTGCAAAAATTCTTACAGAAATCAAAGCAGAGGTGGCTATCCCTACTTATGTGAAAAATGAATTGCGGTTTTTCGTTCAAAGGGAAATCATACCTCATGTTAAAGTAAAAGAGATAAAAGAAGTAGACTTTCAGAAATTCATTCGAAGATTAAGTGAAGAATCAACTAGCCTTCCTCAGAAACCTGATTTAGCGGTGATTTATCTAGCTGAGAAAATAAAAGCTACCATAGTTAGTAGCGATCTCAAATTATTAGAAGTTGCAGAATTAATTGGATTGTCTACTCTTACTGATAGTGCTTTTGCTAGCTACGTTATTGAAGAAAATCAAGAGAAAAGTTCTGAACACTTTCTTAAAGAGCTGGAATCACGACTTTTTACAGCTGAAATAAGATATTCAGTTGAGAGTACAAATCGTTATGATCCAGTAAAGCGTATTAGAAAAATACTTGATTCTGCTATCTCTGTTATACGTACGGAATATGAAGAGAGATTAACACTAGCAGCTCCAAAAGATATGAAAGAAGTAGATGGATTTTCAATTGAATCATTACAGCTTAGAGAATTACTTGTTGAGGTTCAAAGTGATCTTACACACTTAGAAGAGGATTTTGTACAGGGAAACTATCAGGAATTAGAAGGTGAGATTCTGACTAGAGTCAGAGAAATTACAGATCATATAATTGATTGGAAACTAGCTATCGATATAATAGAAGATCACTCAACTTACAATGAAGCACTTCTTCTACTTGGAAGACTACAATACTTAGGTTGTATTTGTTTAATCGAAAACAAGAAGCTTGACTTAGCAAGAGTTTACATGGACAAGCTGATGATGATTTTATTTCAAGGTACAAAGGAAATTAGTGAACTTAGCATTGATATTCATTTCCTTAGAATGATCCTATTGCTACTTTCTGGTCAATTGCATCGACTAAATTCATACTTCACACCAGCCTTTGAAGATAAGTGTAATACGCATCAAAGAAGTGATGTTTTTAACGTTATTCCTGCATTGATTCTTCTAACAGTGATTCTGGGAGGAGAAAGAATTATAGAAAAAACTACAGATTATGATTATGATAATATTGAATTTATAAATCAACTTGGATTCAAATATATGCAATTGGGAGAATTAAAGAAAGCAAGTTTAATGTTTGCACAAACATTCCACTTATCTCTGAATGGAAACAACAAAGGATTATGTATTGCATGTCTAGAATATTTAAGCTGGTTGTATTTTGCAGGATTTTCTTCAGCTAAATCGGAAGTAATGGAACTATATAATTTGCTTATCAAGAAGTTTCCTGATATTAAATCCAGCTACCAATTACAGCTCAAATTAAAATCTAGTCCAAAAGAACTACAAAGCTTTCTTAAATCTAATTTCACTCCCTACTCTTCGCTTTCAACCGCACATAAATCCTCATTTTATTGCTTGGGAACTGTGAATGTTCATAGTAAGGGCAGAAGTCATCCATTGATAAGAACAATGAATTGGGAAATGATGTCAAGAGTTGGTATAATAGATGAAACTTCAGAACTTTCAAGCAAAGCTTCGTTAGGTACAGTTATCCACATTGTTGATGGCAACTACAAATTTGTTAAAGCTTCTTCACATTTTAGAAAGAAATATGATGTAGAGCTTCTAATGCATATAGACAATTTGTCTCAACCAACTATAGCTTTTCGATCAACAGGTGGATGGGATATAAAGAAAATCGAGGAAAAATGACAAAAATTAGCTATCACTTCCGAAATTTTTTTTATATCGTAAAACAATTGCACTTATGGAACTTATAGAAACCGGAATAATCGGATTAGATCGTATAATTGGTGGAGGATTTCCTCGAGGTAGAACAATACTCGTTTCAGGACCTGCAGGAGCAGGGAAATCTACTTTTGGAGTGCAATTTCTATATCATGGAATAGTTTCTGGAGGAGAAAGCGGTATTTTTGTATCTTTTGACGAACATCCTGCACATGTACGTGAAGAATGTCTTAATTTTGGATGGAATTTAAAAGATTTGGAAAAAGACAATTTACTAGTTCTTATTGATGGTTTCAGTCCCAGAGCTGGAGTAGGTTCTGAAGAAAAATATCAAACAGAAGTTGATGTTGATGAGCTAATCACACAACTAGTAGAGGTTATAGATAAAACATCTGCAGAGCGAGTAGTTATAGATAGTATAACAGCTCTTGCATTATCAATGGAATCTGAACAACAAATTCGAAGACAAATACTGAAATTAAGTGCTGTAATGTCCTCATTAGAGTGTACAACAATTTTAACAAGTGAGATGAGAGGAAGAGAAGTTAGCCGTTTTGGTGTTGAAGAATTCATGAGTCAAGGAGTAATTATCCTAAATTATGAATATCTCAATAATGTAGCAATTAGAAGTCTAAACATTCGCAAAATGCGTGGATTAAAACACGAAATGATAGAACGTCCTCTTTCCATTACTTCAAATGGTATTGAGGTATATGCAACTGAGCAATTTTACTTCTAACTCTCTCTTTACTAAATACCTCTTTGATAGTAAGATTTAAAATTAATTGTAAAAAGCACCAGATAGTGATTAAATGGGTAACATCCGCACAAGCCAGATAAAAAGAATTTCCAAACAAATAGTAAGAGACTTTCACGACCAATTAAATAATGATTTTCAAAATAACAAACATGTTGTAGAAGAAGTATGTTCAACCATGTCAAAGAAGATGAGAAATCAAATTGCGGGTTATGTTACAAATATAATGAGACAATTCAAGGATCAAAAGATCCAAGTACTTGAAGAATTATAATATTGAAAAAACCTTTTTAATTGCTGTTTTTGCATTAGATATATGACCTTTAGTTCACGGATTCCCAATTTTTACAATCTAACTGTTGAAGAGAGAAGAAATATTATCGCAAAATTGCTTGAACTTACTGAAGAGGAAATAACTAATCTTGAAGGTAAAACAATTAGTGATGAAGCTCTAAGTTTTATGATAGAAAATGTTGTGGGAAGACTCTCTCTTCCATTAGGAATCGCAACAAACTTCATTGTTAATGGAAAAGAGTACTTAGTACCAATGGCAATTGAAGAAACTTCTGTAGTTGCAGCAGCTAGTCATGCTGCAAAAATAGTCAGAAAGTCAGGAGGTTTTAAAGCTGAATATTCAGGATCTTTCGCTACTGGTCAAATTCAAGTGTTGAGTGTTCATGATTTTAAATTAGCTGAGAAGAAAATTCAATCTAATATTTCTAATCTACTGGAAATAGCTAATTCAACAAACAAGATTTTAACTGATCTAGGTGGGGGAGCTAAAGATATAGAGATTAGAAGAATAAAAGGACAATTAGAGTCCTATCTTGTATTGCACCTTATAGTCGATGTAAAAGATGCTATGGGTGCGAATGCAGTAAACACAATGTTGGAAGCCTTAAAACCAGAAATTGAGAAATTAACTGGAGGTACAGTGCTTCTTCGTATCATTTCAAATCTATCAGACAAAAGATATGTGAAAGTAGAAGCTGTGTTTGATAAAAAAGAATTAGGGGGAGAGAATATAGTAGATAAAATCCTTCTTGCTTATGACCTAGCTGATCATGACCCATACAGATGTGCTACACATAACAAAGGTATAATGAATGGGATCATAGCAGTGTTGTTAGCAACTGGAAATGATACTAGGGCCGTAGAGGCAGGAGCTCATGTTTATGCTACGAAGGATGGTGGATATAAATCACTCACTAAATTCACGAAAAATAATAATGGCGATTTATTCGGTTGTCTAGAGATTCCTCTATCAATAGGTGTACTTGGAGGTGCTATTAACATGAATCCAACCTATAAAGCTGTATTAAAGATCCTCGGTGTTTCTAATGTTGAAGAATTTGCATGTGTTGTTGCTGCAGTAGGTTTAGCACAAAATGTAGCAGCACTTCGTGCTTTAGTATCTGAAGGTATCCAAAGTGGTCATATGACCTTACATGCTAGAAATATTGCTATAAACGCAGGAGCTAAGGGTGACAAAATAGAGGAAATTGCACAACAGATGATTGAAGAAGAAAAAATTTCATTTGATCGCGCAAAGGATATTCTTGATAATCTTAATGCTTAACCTTTCCAAGGATGGTAACCTCTTCTGTGAAATCTTTTTATTATATAATTCTAAATATATTATCATGCACAATAACGGAAAGAAAGTATCAGCTGATAAACCAACTTTTGAAGAGGGAAAACAATACCACATTGAATGTAAACCAAATGATCTTCTAGGACCTGTTTTGCTCCCAGGAGATCCAGACAGAGCAAAAAGAATTGCTAGAACATGGGATGAATTTAAAGAAATAGCAACACATCGTCAGTACTATTCTTTTACAGGGAAGGTTCATGGTGTCCCAATCAGTGTAACTTCTACTGGAATAGGCACCCCTGCTTGTGAAATTGCTTTAACTGAATTGATGAATATAGGCTGTGATACTTTTCTAAGGGTAGGTTCTACAGGAGTGATACAACCTGGTGTTGAGCTTGGCGATTTAGTAATTAATACTGGTGCAGTGAAAATGGAAGGATCAAGTATACACTATGTTCCTGAAAGCTATCCTGCAACAGCTCATTATGAAGTTGTCCTAGCACTCATAGAAGCTTGTGAAAACCTAGGTTACACTTATCATGTTGGTGTAGCTGCATCATCTTCAAGCTTTTATCTTGGTCAAGGAAGACCAGGTTTCAACGATTACAAAATATCAAAGACAGATACTATTGTTCCTGATTTACAAAAAATGGGTGTGATAAATATCGAAATGGAAGCTTCCCACATCTTTACTTTATCTCAAATCTTTGGTAAGAGAGCTGGAGCCATATGCGCTGTTTATGCTAATAGAGTTACTAATGAATTTGGAACGTTAGGTGAAAAAGAAGCAATAAAAGCTGCAAATTATGCTGTGAAAGTTCTTGCAGAGATGGATGAAGAAAAAGCAAAACTGAATTCAAAATACTGGTTCAGGCAAAAGTGATTTAGATTAAGGGTAATTCTGGAAGAAAATGAGGGAGGGAGGGCGAGATCAAATAAAATATTTGTTTGATCTCGCCAAGCTTATTGAGTGTTTGTTACTTTATAAATTATTCGTAAAATGCAAAAAGGTAATTTTATTAGATATCACTCACTCCAGGGAAATAATAATTTCCTGTTTCCCCATCTAGAACTGCTATATCTAATTTATTCATAACAGTCAATGTGTTTTGAGCTCTTTCTATTGGCCAACCTAAATGACTTGCTATCTTTTCAATTGTTAGGAATGGTAATCCTGTAGATAATATAAGCACTTGTTGAATGTCTTGTGATAACTCAATAGGTTTGAATCTAATGAGAACCTCCTCATCACCAATATCAACTCTTTTTGGTATCACGTCTTTTTTCTCCATTACCTTAAGAGCTTCTAAAATTTCTCCTGTTTTTATTTTCCAATTAGGTCTGGTTTCTCTGAAGTAATCCACTAAGTTAGCAATGGTTATAACACTCCCAATATCAGCTAATTCTTCTGTACCTATAACTAATAATTCTCTTACGAGTTTCTGTTTGAAATCATCTTTACCAAAAAGGATGGGGGTTTTAATTTTTCCAGCAGTTCCTATTGTTTGTGTCATTCCTGCCTTTTGTCTGATATCAAGTATTTTTGCAGCAAGTATCTTTGATGAACCTAACTCTTTTGAGGATTTTTTCTCTATCCTCTCAATTCCTTCCTCAATAATTTCTTGTTTCTTTTGTTTATCCTTTTCTTTAGTTTCGTCTAATTCAGAATCAAATGATTTGTATGCATCAGTTAAGGAAGAACGAAAATCTTCTTTTTCTTTCTTTTTCTTTTCATCAGACATTCTTCTCATGCTGAATCTATCTAACGTAATATAAAAGAGTATTCAAATTAATTTGTTAGTTAGTAATTGGCTAAAGGGGAAATTTTAAGAGTAGTAAAAGAAATCGTCGATTTAAGGCTTTAAAGAGGTCACTTAGTCTTCTAAGCTTTTAACTAAAAACTACGAAACAGTGAAATAAATGAATGACATTGAAATCATTGCTCACGGGTCCACAAATTATGTTGGAAGAAGTGCTTTCGTTATTCGGGATAGAGACCGAAGCATTCTTCTTGATTGTGGAATTGAGCTTGTTCCCAAACAACTCTCAAGAGCACCTGTTGGTGTTGATCCTATTGCAGAAAACTTAGACGCGTTCATTCTTAGTCATGCACATATAGATCATTCTGGTTATGTTCCAAAACTGGCAAAGAAGGGTTATAAGGGAGATTATCACATGACCGATCCAACAAAGGAAGTTGTGTATAAACTTTGGTTGGATCACTTGAAAATTGAAGGAAGAAGACATTGGTCTGAAAGAGATTTAGATAAAGTATATCAAAATATCAAAACTCATAATTATAAACGAAAGTTCAAAATTGCAGATGGTATAACCGCAGAATTTCTTAATGCTGGACATGTTCTTGGAGCTGCTCAAGTTCTCATAGATTGGGATGGAACACTTATTCTCTATACTGGGGATATAAATGATAGAGTTACTCCCATGTTTGACGGATATGATCTCCCGGAGGAGAAAATAGATGTCCTTTTGATAGAATCTACAAATGGAGATCGGTATGTACCCGAAAGAAAAAAAATCGATGTAGGTCTAAGACTTTTAGCTAAGCAAATAGCAGACGAAGGAAACAAAATGATACTACCCTCTTTTGCAGTAGGTAGATCACAAGAAACACTGATTACACTTGCTTTAGATCAAGAATTAGATGATATTCCAATTTACATTGACGGTATGATAAATCACATGAATATGGTTACTGAACATTTTCTAAGTGAAAATTGGGTTTCAAAACGATTTCTAACCCAGATCAAAGAAGCTGGTATGAGCTCTCCCTTTAGAAAAGATAATTTCATACCTGTACCTTCACTTTCTGAACGAACTAGCACTTCTAGGAAATATATATCAAATAAAGAAGAAGGTTCTATTATTGTTACAACCTCCGGAATGTTAGAAGGAGGGCCAATTCATTCTTACTTAGAACTTCTTGGAACTAATGAGAACAATGTTCTAGGTTTTACAGGATACCAAGTTGACGGTACTACTGGTAGAGCAATCTATGATGGAGAAAGAAAAGTAACTCTATTTGCAGATTATGGAAAGAAAAAGCAAATTGATCTTGAAATGCAGATAATGAAATTTCCATACTCTGGTCATAGTTCTGTGGATGGTTTGAAACTCATAATGGAAAAAACAGGTGCACGAGATATAATTCTAATTCATGGGGATAAAAGAAATCAAGAATATATATTAAACTATGTAAAAGATGTAGCACAACCCAGACTTCTAAAAGAAGGTTTTCCGGAAAAACTCAGAAGTGTATAGAATGAAATTAACCAATCCTCCTTACCTTCAAATAGCTTTAGATTTAGTTGACAAAGAGCAACTTAAATCAGTTCTCTCTCAAATTCCCAAATCTGAAAAGATTTTAGTCGAAGCAGGAACTCCTTTGATCAAGAAATTTGGTATTCAAATTATAAGAGATATATTTGAAGCTCAAGCCAATACATATGTCATAGCTGATATGAAAACTTTGGATGTTGGATTTTTAGAGGTTCAAATAGCTGCCGAAGAAAATGCTAAAGCTGTAGCAATTAGCGGTTTAGCTTCTGTTGAAACAATAGAATCAGCAATAGATGAAAGCATTTTAAGAAGAACAGATTTAATTCTTGATTTGATGAATGTAAAGGATCCTATAGATGTATTGAGCAAATTAAATAAGAAACCAGATGTTCTCCTATTTCATAGAGGGATTGATCAAGAGAAGCGAGAAGAGCATCCATGGGATCTTATTAAAAAAATAAGGGATGAATATCCCCAGACTCTAATTGCTGTTGCGGGAGGATTAGATCTAGAAAAAAGCCAGAAAGCATTGGAAAATGGGGCAGATATTATAATTATTGGAAGAGCAATTACTCAATCTAGCGATGTGTTAAATTCTATTAATCAATTTTTAGCTATTCTGAAATAATGTAAAGTCAGAATTCATGTATAGTCCCTGTTGATCTGATTTTTCTATAGATAATACTGAAAGTGAAATAGAAAATAACAATCAGAGCAATTGATGACAGAACAAGAAAAACAATTGCCCCCCATATGATGTTATCTGTGAGGATTCCTTGGCCAAAAAGACATAAACGAAATGCTCTGACAGCAAATGTGAATGGTGAAGCAAGAGCTATATACTCCAACCATTTAGGAAAGAGTTGGAGAGGGAACAAGCTTCCACTTAACAAATGCATAATTCCTATCAGCACCATAGCAATTTCTTTTCCCCTTTTGTTAAGAATTGTAAAATTCGCTGCAAGAAGAGATAGAGAAAAGAAAAATAATATTGTACAAAGAGCAACTAAAAGCATAGAGAAGAAAGAAGCAACAGTTATTGTAACTGATCTAAACACTGGAAAAATAAAGAAAATTGGTACAAAGTAAATAGTTGATAACAATACCCCATACAAAACCTCGAAAGCAATTTCGGATACGAAATATCTTCGTAATCCAAAAGGTAGAGTAGCTAGTGTTTCGAATGTGCCTTGTTTCATCTCACTTGTAAAACTATTCATAGATTTCATCAGTATTTTTGTGGAAATTTCTAATAACAAAACACCCGCAAAAATGAAAGATATACTGTCCACAGCATAATCATCTTGAGTCATCTGCAAATCAGGTACCAGTAAGGAGATATAGAAGAACAGTGAAGTTACAATCAGGGTATTTACAAATCCCATTATAAGAGAAAATTTATACTGCCAAATTATTTTCATATTCCTTACGAAAAGTGCTTTTAGACCTTTAGAGAATGAAGTTGAAGATTCATGTGTTTGAAATTTCTTAATCACTTCATCTGGATTTTTTAAGGATATCAATACCAATCCACTTTCCCATTTTTCCTTATATTTTTCAAACTTAAGAATACCAATCCATAAGCTATGGATCCTAGTAAAACAATGAAACTAATGATTATCAAGCAATTAACATAGATGTAGTCCATATTCAGTGTTGGAGAAAAAAGAAGCTGATGTATTGTCTCAAGACCATACGTGAGTGGTAGACTCTTTGAAACCAATAGAGGAAATCCACTCAATAGTGTTACAGGAAACACTACTCCGCTGAAGGTTTTTGAAAGTTGATATAAGATTGATATCAAATTACTAGTTTTTTGATAGAATATTGTGAAAGCCGCGAAAAGCATTGAAATTGACATATGGGCAAGAACAATGAGAATAAATAGTAAAATAAGGATCATCACTTCTTGGAAAGTAATCGTCAAATAAAATCCGATTGTCAGATATGCTAAACCTATTGCTACAAAGATAGAAATTGAAGAGAGCATAACTCCTGCTAATGTAGTCCCAATTGAGTATTCAATAAAATTGAAATTTAGAAGAACTGAGGACCATGTCCCAGATAGTATTTCATTGTATATGTTTGCACTTACTGTCCCTAGACTAGTTCCAACAACCATTTGTAAACATAATCCAACAATAGCAAATTCGAAATAAGTAGCATTAATACCAAATACTTGCATTTCTGGATTTATTCTGCTAAAGAAGAAATACATCATAATTGTTACTAAATTGAGAACAAGGGTCATTAGAAGACTGCTCTTGTAATTAAAGGCCATTTTCACTCGTGTTAGAAAAATAGCACTAACGCGGGATAATGCTGTACTCTCCTTCTTGATATGAATAAAAGAGGAAACAACCTCACTAGCTTGTAAATGAATATTATTCCTCCTCCTGAAAAGGTAAAGAGAACATTTCATCAAACGATTGAGTATAATCATCCTTTTGCTTATTAATTGCAAGAAAAGCAAGAAAAGATTCTTTTAAACTTGGCATATGAGGCGCAACTTGAAAGATTTCTCCTCCTGCCCTAAGAATTAGAACAGTAAGTCTTGAAATAGTTTCATTAAGAGTGAATTTAATAGGTCTTATCTTTACTTCAAATATAAAGTTGTCCAAATCCTTTTCCATGAAAAATAAGATCTCTGCACCTGCGGAAATATGTATTAGATCTTCAAAACTCTTATAGTGAAATGATGGGAGACTGAATACTAGATGAACATAATGTTGTGCTACTGACTCTTTGAATATATCTGGTGGACAATCCTGAATGATTTGTCCATTATCAATTAGGACTAATCTTGATGTTAAATCATCAATTTCAGGAAAATTATGACTCGTTAAGACTATCGTAGTTCCACATTCTCTATTAAACTCCATAAGTAAATCTCGTGCAATTTCAGAGCTTTCAGCATCGAATCCGAGTGTTGGCTCATCTAGTAGTAACACCTTTGGAAAAGGAATAAGTGCTCGTATCAAAAGAACTTTAGCTTTCATTCCAGTTGATAATTTCATTACAAGTGTATTCTTCTTAGATTCAAGATCAAAGAAATTCAGTAAGGAATTAATTCTCTTTTTTGCTTCTGTTTTTTTAACACCACTCAGGGTACTGTAGAATAGCAAATTATCGAATATGGAAAGTCTGTAATATAGACTTCTTCCTCCTGTTTCACCAAAGACTGAACCAACCATATTACGTATTTTTTTATCATCATGTATACTTACACCATCTATATATGCATCACCGGATGTTGGAAGGAGTAAGGTGGTTAAAATCTTTGTTAGAGTTGTTTTCCCTGCTCCATTTGGTCCTAAAAGTCCAATAAATTCCCCTTCTCTAATATTCAATGAGATGTCGTCTAAAGCTCTTATCTCTTTACCCTTTCTATTGAAGGTTTTTGATAAATTTCGAATCTCGATTGACACACTAATATTACAGAATTATGCTATTTAAAATCCACAAAATCCTCTTCTCTTTTTATTTCTGTCACTTCTCTTGTTCTATTATACAAAATATATGCTATCATTACTAAAATCAGTAATATAGCAGAGACTAAGGAGCTCAACCATGGATATGTGATATTTGTTGTGTAAAGAATCCCAGAAAAATAACTTGTAGCAGCTATACCTAAGAAGAAAGCTGTTGTAATAACAGAGTATAATATAGTAAATAGATCCTTTGATAACTCAGACGTTAAAATGGTCATAACAACTGGAAAGAACAAGGCATGTCCAACATTTCGAACAAATAGAAAAACGGTATATACAATTTGATTTGATGGGAAAAGGAAAATCATCAAGAAATTGCATGCCAACAATATTGGTGCTGCTAATAGGAGGGAATTTACGATTTTCTTGCTGTCAGAAATTGCAAGACCAATAATCGGTCCAACTAATATGAAACTTATATTTGAAAGGCCAATTAATATTCCAACAAGACTGTCTGACAAATTAATGACATTTTTACCGTATAAAGAAAATATTGGATTACTGAATCCTTCCATGATTCCGAAGATTACAAATGCGAAAAAGAAGAAAATGAAAATGCTATTCAAGAAGTCTTTGCGTTTGATTCTTACTTTATTTCCAGCCCATTTCACTTCTTGTCTTTTCTTAAATCTATCCTCACCTTTGCCTTCTATAAAAATATACAAAAATATTATTAACCCAATTACTGCTAAAATTCCTGCAAAAACTAGCATTATGTATGGTTTAAAAAAGTCCAATAACACTCCCAAAGCAATAGTACCTATCAAACTCCCGAATCTTCCTGCCGTTGAAATCATCGAGTTATAGAAGCCTTTGTATTTTGTCTCCAAATCGGATAACAATGACCTACTAGATAAACCAAAACTATTATTCCCAGTACGTAGAATTATAAAAAGAACTGCAAGTAGGATTGTATTTTTTGTAAAAGCTAACCCTACAATTGAACCAATTGTTAGAAAATAGGAAATGACTATCATATTTCTCCTCCCAATCTTTTCTATAAATAATCCGGAAGGAATTCTTGTAATTATCCCTCCGAATGTGTATGCAGCTACAATAATTGCCCATTTAATTACAACTTCTTCCTCTGTAAGACCTGTTGTCTTCTGCAAGTAAAGTGGGAATATCTGTCTAAGAGACAAGAAAACTAGAAAACCAACAAATTGTGATGTAAAAAAAACTGCTACTTCTCTTGTATCATTAGCTTTGAAAATTTCTTTCAAATTGGTTTTAGTTCTTTGTCGCCAAGTATTTACACTATCTATTTCCTGCATATACGCACCAATTACAATGTTAAAGAGTTGTTTAAGAATTAAACAAGCTATCCACTATTTATGAAGTTCTCGTATGATTTTTTCTGCTAATTCTGCTGATTCAGCTGAATCTGTTATGATTTCAAGTTCTTCAGGTGAAGATATTCCTAGCTTTAATTCTACAGCACGTGCAATTTGCTCTTGTTCAAAGATTGATCCTTCCGATACCTCAGGAGTTGTTCCTAATATTCTAAGAATAGCGACTCCAACAGCATCAATTGCTATTCTATCAGTTCCTGCAATCATCACATTAGCTTCTTTTAGAGTTCCTTTAGCTGGACCCCCATCGACAAATACTGAAACTCCATCGAGAACAATTAGCACAGGACTAAACACACTGTTTATCTCTGCTATCATAGATCTTTGTTTAGGAGAACTATGCAATTCTTTCATGTAAGCATTTCCATCCAAATTTCTTCTTGGAACCAAACCTGTTGCATTTTTCAAAGAGAGAGTGAAATGACCTCCAAATTGATGGGTTTTTAGACAGCAAGTTTCAACTATACATTCAGCTTCATGATATATTTTAGCAAACAGGAAGCCATTATCCCAGTTGCTATTTTCAGGTTTAAGAAGAACATAATCTTCCAATGGAACTTCCGCTAAATTTACAATCTCGAAGTCTAGTTCTTCTGCTAAATTGTAAATGCCTTTTTGTTCAAGACATTCGTGAGTATCTGCAGGACCACTTCTTTCCGCTAAAGTTATTGATCTTGCATACATTTTTTGTAGTTTAAATATCAGTGCTCGCAATGTATCTATTGAGGTAGAAGCTGGAGGAGGATCAGCTGTATTGAAATTAGGTTTTAACACAACTTTTTTTCCTTTTACTGGATTGAAAGCAAGAAGGTCAATTGCTTTAACAGTACCTTCTCCTCTGTTTTCAGTAATAACTAATGATATCTTTGTCATTTTACTCTTTGTTCAAAGAAGAATATCAGTATATAAATTTAGTTTTAGAAATAGAGGAAAAGGCCCGTATTCATATTGCAACAATAGAATTTAAAACAGTTCAAGTGTAATCCAATGCATGGAAGGTAAGATTCATGCAACATTAGTAATACAAAATGCTAATGTCTGGACTTTAGATAAAGATAATAAAAAATTAGAAACTATTGCAATTTACTCTGATCATATTGTAAGAGTAGGTGACAAAGAACAAATAAAGCAATTGATAGGAAAGGACACTATTATTATTGATGCTGAAGACAATACCGTAATTCCTGGTTTTATTGATGCTCACACTCACATTCCTTGGACAGGTTTGAATAAAGTATACTTGGATCTTCGTAAAGTAAAGAATTTGAATGAAGCTTTAGAACTAGTAGAATCCGAAATTAAAAAGAAATCTCCCGGTGAATGGATAATAGGGAGAGCATGGGATCAAAGTAATTGGCCAGAACAGAGATATATTTTAGCAAAGGATTTGGATCCAATTAGTCCAGATAATCCTGTCATTCTAAGACATGTTTCAGGACACATGGTTTCTGTAAATAGTCTAGGATTTCAAAGGCTTGAACTTTCTAAACAACAACTTGGTGTTGATTTGGATGAGGAAGGTAATATTACAGGAACATTGAGAGATGTAGAACTCTCTGATAAGAAAGAAATCCGTCCAACTTTTGATGATTTTATTAAGGGTATAACAATGGGAATGGAAGAAGCAATCGAACTTGGGATTACTTCAATTCATGATAACATTACTTTTGAATCTATGCCTGTTTATCTGCATCTAATTGATAACAATCAATTGAAATTGAGAGTATATGGTATAATCTATGAAGATATGATTGATGAAATAATCAAAGTAGGAATTGACAGGAATTTTGGAGATAAATGGTTCAAAATTGGTGCGTGCAAATTGATGACGGATGGAGCAATAAGCTCGAGATCAGCTTCTGTTTATGAAGATTATAACGATAAAGAAGGAGAAAAAGGTTTTGCTCTTTATGACAAAAAGCAATTAGATGATATGATTACTAAAGTGCATAATGCTAATCTGCAGATCGCAGCTCACGCAATAGGGGATAGAGCTATTACTGATGTGATTGAGAGTATTGAGAAGAATATAGATGAAGAGGAATGTAGACATGCCTTACATCGTATTGAACATGCAGAGCTTCTAAGAAAAGAGGATGTTGAAAGATCAAAGAAGCTTAACCTTGTTTTCTCAATGCAACCAAATTTCGTTTGGAGATGGGGACTAGTAGGTGTAAACAGTATGTATGAACAAAGGCTAGGCAAAGAAAGAACAATGTTAAATAATCCGTTCAGATGGGTTTTAGATAACGATCTTATTGTTGCATTTGGTAGTGATGGCATGCCTTTAGGTCCTCTCTATGGAATAAAGGGTGCTCTTTTCCATTCAAATCCAGAACTCCGACTAACCTTAGAAGAAGCAATGAAATGCTATACTATATATCCTGCAATAACAGCTAGAGAAGAACATATCAAGGGAACAATCGAACCTGGAAAATTAGCAGACCTTGTAATTCTAAGTCATAATTTGGATGATATTAAGTTAGAAGAATTTCATGATGTTGATATTCTTTATACTATCTTAGGAGGAGAAATAGCATACAAAAAGAATAAAT
>JAGLTP010000011.1 GCA_023135215.1 Candidatus Heimdallarchaeota archaeon | reverse complement strand
GGAATACAACTTTAAGGAGCATAAACTGCTCAAAATCGTAAGAAAGAGTTAAAGTAAAACAACTTAAAAAATTGAAGAGTAAAGTGATGCATAATGGGGCATAGACGGGTAAGTGCTCCCCATCGATCATCATTGGGATATCGAAGGGTAAGAGCAAAGAGAATAGTCCCTGCACCTCGGGCTTGGCAAAAATACGAGGGTGCACCCAAGTTATTAGGATTTCTTGGATTTAAGGCAGGGATGACTCATTGTATATATATTGAAGATAAACCTCGCAGCCATCTCGTTAACAGAGAAGTAACGGTTGCTGTGACTTGTGTTGAAGCACCACCTATGGTGGTTTTTGGTTTACGTGGTTATGCTAAAACACCTTATGGTTTGAAAATTGTTGGTGATATTCAAACAATAGAGACTAAAGAGGAGTTAAGTAGAAGAGTAAAACCTCCAAAGAAGTATGATTTCAAAAAAACACAAAAGAATTTTGAAAAACAGCTAGAGAAAATTGTAGAACTTAGAGCTGTAGTTCATACTCAGCCATATTTAACAGGAATAGGTATGAAAACTCCTAATATAGCGGAAATCAAAATTGGATGCTCTGATATTAAAGAAGGATTCGAATATGGAATGTCTCTTTTAGGAAAAGAAATACTAATTAGAGATGTATTCAAGACAGGAGAATTTGTTGATTCTGTAGGTGTAACTAAAGGTAAGGGCTTTCAAGGTCCAGTTAAAAGACATGGAGTAAAGATTTTACAACATAAATCAAAGGGAACCAAAAGAGGTGTAGGCTCAATTGGTCCTTGGACTCCTGCACGAACAATGTGGACAATACCTAGATACGGACAAATGGGTTTTCATGTTAGAACAGAGTATAACAAAAGAGTTATGCAAATAGGCTCAGATGGAACACAAATTGTTCCTGATGGAGGATTTGTTAAATATGGAATAGTAAAAAACAATTATGTTTTACTCAAGGGATCCATCCCTGGGACTAAGAAAAGAACAATTTTACTAAGAACCCCGATGAGAAAATCACCACAGCCTGAAAAGGAGCCACAAATACTCTCTGTTTCAACAAAGAGTCAGCAAGGTTAGAATTGAGGAGATAAAAATGGGTATATCATTATATTCAATTAAAGGTCAAAAAACAAGTGAAAAATTGGAATTACCAAATGTGTTTCAAACTCCACTAAGACCTGATATTATTAAAAGAGCAGTTTTAGCTGAACAAAGCTGGAAAAGACAACCAAAAGGAGTAAGTCCTCAAGCAGGAAAATTAGTGTCTGTTGATAATTGGGGTCCAGGTAGGGGTGTAGCCAGAGTTCCTAGAATGAAAGGATCTGGTACACACAGTGCTCAAAGAACCGCATTTATCCCTCAAGCAAGAGGGGGGCATAGAGCGCATCCTCCTAGATCTGAAAAAAGGATAATTGAAAAAATAAATAGAAAAGAACACTTATTGGCTCTTAAATCAGCAATCGCTTATACTGCAAATAAAGAAGCCATCATTCTACGAGGACATAGATTTGAGGGAAAAATTGAATTTCCAATAATCGTTGAATCTAAAGCTGAAGAAATTGAAAAAACAAAAGATGTAATAACACTCTTAGAAAAATTAGGATTATCACTTGATTTGATGAGAGTAAAACTGGGAAAGAAAATCCGTTCAGGAAAAGGAAAAGGAAGAGGGAGAAAATACAAGGTCCCAGTAGGTCCATTAATTGTGGTAAGTAACGATGAAAGTTCAATAATTAAAGCAGGAAGGAATGTTTTGGGAACTCAGATCGTTAATGTCAACAAATTGACAACAGAACTTTTGGCACCAGGCACTCATCCTGGGAGACTAACTATCTGGACGGAAGAAGCTATTAAAGCTCTAAATGAAAGGTTCGGTGATAAATAATGGATCCATATCAAGTAATTAAGAAACCACTAATTTCGGAAAAAGCGTTCGAGCTTATCGAAAAAGAAAATAAATTAGTGATTGAAGTAAATCTAAGGGCTACTAAAAAACAAATAAGGGAAGCAATTGAAAAACTATACAACGTAAAAGTAGAAAGTGTGAATACTCTGATTACACCAAAAGGACAAAAGAAAGCATACGTCAGATTAAGTGATTTTGATGATGCAGCAGATATTGCTTCAAGGATGGGGCTATTCTAAGTAGGTGATTAAGATGGGTAAGAAAATATTAGTTCAAAGAAGAGGTAGAGGAACTTCACAGTTCCGAGCTGCATCTCATAAAAAGAAAGGTAGCGTTAAATATAGGAAAATTTCTAAAATAGAATACAGTGAAAAAATAACTGGAGAAATTAAAGATATTGTACATGATCCAGGAAGAGGGGCACCTGTAGCTGTAGTTCTTTTTGAAGATGGTTTGAAGAAAATAATTTTGCCTTCTGAAGGTTTAAGAGTTGGTCAAATTATAGAATATGGTGCAACTGCTACCATAGGTCTTGGAAGCACAATACCTTTACAATCTATTCCAGACGGATCACCTGTTTTCAATATTGAGCTAACACCAGGTGATGGAGGTCGTTTAATTAGATCAAGTGGTGGTTATGCAACTATTTTAGGTCGTGATAAAGGAAAAGTTACTTTGCAATTACCAAGTGGAGAAATGAAAGAAATCCCACAGAGGTGCAGAGCTACAATAGGCATTGTTGCTGGTGGTGGAAGAACAGAAAGACCATTTGTAAAAGCAGGAACTAAACATCACCATAAAAAAGCAAAAGGTCACTATTATCCAAAAGTAAGAGGAGTAGCAATGAATGCAGTATCTCATCCACATGGCGGCGGTGCTCACCAAAGTCCACCTCGTTCAACTACTGTATCAAGACATGCTCAACCTGGTAGAAAAGTTGGGTTAATTGCTGCTAGAAGAAGTGGAAGAAGAAGAGGCAAGACATAATTTGCCTATTTTCTTAAACTATGAAAGAACTTAGTCATTAAAAATAATAAGGTTAATTTGTACTAAAGGAGATTAAAATGGAATCTAAAAAAGTCTATGAGGACGTTGAATTCATTTTCAAGAGTCCTCAAAATTTTGAGGGTTGTACCCTGCTTAATGGTTGGCACGGGATAGGTGAATGTGGTTTTATTTCGATGAGTCACATAGTTGATAATCTAAAAGCTGAACGAATTGGTTTCATAATTACCAATAATATCCCACAATTTATAACAATAAAAAATGAACAAATAACATTTCCCTTTGAGATTTACAGAAAAGACAATGTAGTAGTAATTTTACCTATATTTGAACCTATAAAATCTGAACATTTGAAATTCACAAAGCGAATAGTAGATTGGTCTATAGAAGAGAAATTTGAGCAATCCATACTTGTTGGTGGTTTAGATAAACGATTGGAAGATGATCACAACATGAAAGCCATATACACCAACGCTTATTTAGACAAAAAGAAAGACTCAAGCGTTCCAATTTTAAATGAAGGATTATATGTTACAGGACCTCTAGCTTATATGCTAATGTTCTATGAATTAAATTCATTTCCTGCAGTTTCACTATTACCATATGCGGAAAGATCAAGGCCTGATCCAATCGCTGCAAGTGTTGCTGTTGAGAAGATAAATCATCTGTTGGATATTGGTGTAAATGTGAAGGAATTGCTAGAAGAAGCAGAAAGGATAGAGAAGGAAATTGAATCACTCATAAAAGCTAGCAGATCTACAGAAAGAGAAAATGATTCGGATAAAGGAATGTTTGTCTGAAATAATTTTCTTTAATAGACTATAAAATTAAATCTCATAGTCTATTTCTTCATTCTTATCAACTGGTAAGTATTCTTCTGATATAGTAATGTCAAACGCTTGTCTGAATTTTTCTGATTCTTTAATAATTTTTTTAGTTAATTCTTCTAGTTTTTCAGCTAGTTCTTTTATTCCTATTTTATTCTTCAGAGAGATTTGAAATTCTATCTGTAAATCTCTTGAAACATTCTCCTTCTCCTTTTCGGTGATAAGATCAATTTTGTTGAGTACTTTTATAATAGGTGTATCAGGAAATTCATTAGTTATTTCTTCAACAAGATTCAACTGCTCATTCATTGGAATTGCTGCATCTTTGGATACATCAAACATAAATACAATAATATCGGAAACATATCGAATTGTTGCAATGCTCTGACGTTCTATCATACTCCTTTCTCTTATTGGTCTATCTAATATCCCTGGAGTATCCACAATTTGAATCTTCATGAACTCATACTCTCTATGACCGAAAACAATCTGCTTGGTTGTAAAAGGATACTCCCCTACCTCTGGGATACCAGAAGAGATCTCTCTCACAAGTGATGATTTTCCTACATTGGGGGCACCAGCAATAACTATAGTTGGTAGTAAAACATTGAAATCTGGGAATGTCTTTAGTTTTTTTACTGTTCTAATCAAGTATTTTACATCCCCTTCAGCTTTTTTGATAAGAGAAGCAAATCTTCCTCCTGTTTCTCTTCGAATCTTTGCCATTTCGAGTGGATGTTCTGTTTGATACAATTTGACAAGTTGTTCTCTTTCTATATCTTTGATTTTCTGCGATATTCCTCCTAACCTACCCAGAACTTTTCTTATTTTGTCGACATTTCCAATTAAATTACATATTTCAAAGTAAAAAGGATGAATATCGTCAATCCATGGAAATTGGTTGACAATTCTATCTAATCTATTTGTCATTTCAAGTGATAAGATAGATATTCTTTCTTTTTCAGCTTCTGCTATTTTCTCTTCTCGAGTTTGACGTTTTTTTGATGATTTTCTTCTAATACCAGATGTTTTCTTAAAAGAAACAGATACAATTTCCGATATGGGTGAAATATAGCTTATTCTCCTAAATGGGTTTCCTGTCTGCTGAGATTTATTCAAAAGAATCCTCCTCTTTATCTAGAACTGATAAATCAATTTCGTGATCAAAGTATTTTTCTAGATTCTTAATAACCTCTTTCTTTCTGTTGCTATGTTGTTCTTGGTGGTTTAATATCATTTCTATTAGTCGTGGTTTACAGTCTAAACCACAAATTAATTCACCGTCTTTGCATCCTTTACGTATTTCACTCATTTCCTTATCATCTTTCACGAAGTACTTCTCAAACCAATCATAAATAGTGCAAACGTCTGGATTCGCACCTAATTTTTGTTGTTCTTTTACTGAAGATCTACCACCAGTAAAGGCATTCGTAATTTTTCTCTTTATCATTTTTACGTCATCACTTAAGAAAACACAACTTTCAGGAACAGAAGAAGACATTGGTTTTCCTGTTAATCCTTTTAAAAATTTAATATAAAGAGATGTTGGAGAAGTTATTTTTCTTTTTCTAGCAATATCCCTTGTTAACCTGATAAATACATCCTGATCGAGCCCTACAGGAACTACAACAGGTAGATTGTGGTCCGTTGTAGGATGAAGAATGTGTGCAGCTTGAATACAAGAATAAAAAACTGTACCTGCATTTTCTTCACCAGTTAGTCCTAGTGCTGCTTTAATTGCATTATATGTTTGATTCACTGAAAAACTTAGAGCTAAATACTGAATTCGTGGTGTTATGCTTGAGATGTATGCATGAACATTATCTGGTTTGAATCCAAGAGCAAAAATATCTACTGCGTTTTTTAATGATAATTTGTATGTTTCATTTATACTTTCAACTTTTCGAAAAACATATTTTTCGTCATCCGAAAGTGGTAGAAAAAAATCACATTTGTATTTTTCTTGGATGAAACGGATTAACTCAAACAGAATAAAGTGACCGTAGTGTAGATCACTAGATGGACCACGTCCACTAATTATTGCAAATTTTTTATTTTGTTCTACTCTATCAACTATCTTGTTAAAATCTCTATGAGCAAAAACCACTCCTCTTCTAAAGAATATATGCTCTTTTCCTATTTTTGGTAATATTTTATCTATTTTGGAAATCCCAAACTCCTCAAGAATTCGATCATAATCTGTTCTTTTCTCAATATCTTGGATTTCATTTTCTATATTCATACAAACCACCTTTTTCAAAGGAAACATAAAGAAACTTCAGAGTATGAGGATTTGGACTGTACCCTACTTCATTGTTGTTAGGGTAAAAATCATAGCTGGTTAATTCCAGTCCAATTGATCACTCTCATTGCTTTTCTGGAAAAAACGATTTATAAGAATATCGCCTACTAACTTACAGTTTACAGAATACACTAAATTAAACAGAAACCATTCTAGACTATTGTATTTTAGATTTCTCTGTGTTTAAATAATCTATTATACTTAGAAGAATAAGATTGAAAGTTTACATGTAAAAACAAAAAGGTTGTAGGATTTTCATGATAAGAAAAAACACTAAGGATTTTATTATTCCTTTAGAATGGAGGCAACAAGATAGCAAAGTAAGTATAGAGGTACTGGAAATCAAAAATAGTGATAATATAAGAGTATCAAGCTTACTAAATGAGCTATGTTCAAGAAATGTTTCTTTTTCCATTAAATTCGATAACGATAAACAGTATCTTATCCTCTACAACTTTTTTACTAAAGAAGCGGATATAGAAAGAAGGAAAGAATTAGTACACCATTTGAAAAAAACCTACTCTCTTCAGGATTTAACAAACGCAAATTCAATATTCATTCCTAGAATTAAGAAAATAGATCAAGAGGATTTAGTTCTTAAATTGAAACTTGCTGATAATGATACTCTGTTCTCTTTTGTTTGTATGCTTTCCTCTATTGATTCTGGAGCCCAGAGTTTAAAGAAAAAAATAACAAATTTTATTATAGACTTGCTACAAGCAGAAATCTTCTCAATTGTTCTTTCACACATTCCTTCATACCGTAAAGGCGGTGAAATATTACCAAAGTGGGGGATGATGCTAATATCTAAATCCAATAATTTTAATGGTGTTATAAAGAAAAGAAAGCAATTCCTCCGATATCTTAAAACCAATTCAACAAAATTAAATTGTAAGCTTACCTCAATCTCAAAAAAGGCTATTGCAAGACACGAAGTTAATTTTCGCTTTTATGTTCCTTGGATAAAGCATGAGGGCTTATTCTTAGATACAATTGATATTGACCAGCTATTAAGAACAAGAAAGACCAAAATAGAAGATAGTATAAAAAGAAAATCAAACGATATATCTTTTAATACCCATCTGCAAAAACCACCAAAAAAACCTAGCTTAACAAGTATTTCCTTGTTTAAACCCCTTCCGTCAGTAAAGGAATTGAACGTTGAAGTTGAAATATCTGATAATAGAATGACTGAGGAATCCTCTACAATCAATCCGAGAAAAAATGAGAAAATAGAGAAAATTCCAGCTCCTAGTACATTAGATGATCTTACAGTTCCCCTTCCAAGAACTGTTAATACAACCTTTGATGCAGAATATCTTAAAGTAAGAATCAATAAGATCTTTAAAGAATTTGATTTTAAGGAAACAGTAATTTTCGAAGATTCATTTGACTTAGTGTTACGTAAGGAATCATTTTATATTTTTGTTAAATTCTATCAGGACATATTAAATCAAACAAATGCTTATGAAATAGTTGATATTCTAAGCTCTATAGCAGGATTGAGAAATGATTTTTTATGTATAGTTGTTGCTGATGTTATAGAAGAAGGGTCAAAAAATGTGCTACATGAATTCAACATCCTCCATCTAACATTAAATGATGTTCTTTTGAATGACGCTTTAAAAGCTAAAATTTATAGCACAATCCTTGCTTAAAAGTATTTTAAGTTTTATTGAAATAAAAGTAATTTATTTAGAGATTCTTCTATGAGACTCTTACATTTGTTATTAGTTTCGATTTTTATTTGAAAAATTCAAAACTATGTTTCCGTATTACAGAAGCTTTTCAGTAATGTGAAAAAACAGATAGCTATGGGGGAAAAAGAATCCAAAATAAAATCTTACATTGCAAGCGTTGTTAGGAAATATTTACCAAAACACGAGGAAATTATCCATAGTGGGATTTTTCTTGTTCTCTCCAAGGAAGAGGATTTAGAAATCCCTGATTGGTATCATAACGGTTATTCTGTAATTTCGGAAACCATCTCCTGTTTCCTACAGAACCTCTGCAAAAGTAGAATAGTAACTTTTTCTGGTGATGGTTTATATAAAATCACAACCGATGATATAGGAATCCCTGCTGAAGATTTAGAAAAAGCAAAAATTAATCTGGATACGTTCTTGGCTGATTATGAGACTGGAATTCAAATAGTTAAAGAAGCAAACAGAGTTTTTAAATCAGGCAGCATGGGTGTCGTTGGTTAAAGTTCTAATATGATGTTACTGACACATCGGGTTCTTTGTCATCTATTTTAGGTCTGATTTCGTCCCAAATTTTCTTAATTGTACCCACCTCTTCTGGATGAGCATAAACTCTAACAAGTGTAAATAATGAACGATAAGCTTTTGGACCAGAAAAAGTGGTTATATAGGTTGTAGTGTTTAATGCTTCATTTAACGTGAAAGAATTTGTTCCAGACCTAATACGATTATAGGGATCATAAATATAGATATTAGATGCTTGAAATTCTTGCTCATTGATTGTTGATAACTTATAAGTTGAATCAATCTTCATCTTGTTCTCTAGAACTATGCTGTTTTCATTACAATATTGTTCAATCCTCTTGATGAAAGACTCTTCAGCAGTCAATTTACATAATCCTTCAACCGTTATGCCTAGATTTTCAGCAGTAGATTCATCAATTATCTTTTCAAATACAGATTTGTATAATCGTCTGTTAAACAAATCCTTAACTAATGATCTTGCTTTTGCAAGTTCTTCTGATTTACTTGAAAATATCTCTCCAACCAATGTGTACTCATTTAGATAAGTATATTCAGCAAGGTCATGAGTGCGTTCTATTAGATTCAACGGCTCACAAGCTTCTCTTAACATTTCGTGTATTGTGATATCAGCTGCACGCGATGTTTTGTGGAAATACACATTCTTATACTCAAAGAAACGACCAATAAGTGATGAGTAAATATCATCTAAACACTTCCAATTATAATGGATGGCATCTTTATCAAGATGTTTCTGTATTGTGGTGTTGTTAATGATTCTATTAACTGCTATAATTCCAAAATGTAATGTTCCTGCAAAGAAAGAATCTCTTAACATAAAATCTAATCTATCTGCTCCTAATGCTCCTTGAATTAAAGGGTGTAGGAGATAGTCTTTGCCTCCCCAAATATCCATTAATGTTTGTGGTTTAGTGAATTCCTCTATTGTGGGACGTAAAACATCTGATTTAATCATTTTATCTCTATGTACATCATGTCCATGTGGTGCATCAGGATAAACGCGTTTAAAGACTACATCATCATATGTGTGACTGAAGGGTCCGTGACCAATATCATGTAAAAGACCTGCTAAACGAGCTAATTGAGTTTTTTCAACTGCATCATCGTCTTTCCTAAAAACTTCTTCAGCATATTTTCCTGCTAAATACATAACACCAACGCTGTGAGTAAATCTAGAATGTGTTGCTGACGGATAGACTTGTCTAACACCAGATAATTGACTAATCCATCGTAATCTTTGGAAAATAGGTGAATCAATAATTCTATTTTCCAGCTCTGTCATGCGTATTTCATCATAGATTGGATCACGAATTGTACGAACAAAGTTTAGAACGTCTCTCATAATGAATCCTCGCTATTATGTATGTTTATTTAATATTATAATTATTTAATCTTTCCGCTTTTAACTAAAATCGCGACAAAAACGATTTTATCTGCTTTTTCTCCAAAAAATGGTGCTGATTTGTCAACAAAAAAAGTATTGGTGGTGGACCGACCGGGATTTGAACCCGGGGCCACTTCGTTGCGAACGAAGCGATCTACCAGGCTGATCTATCGGCCCAGATTAAGCTAAAACTCAATCAGTAAAGAGTTTTTTAAACTTTGTTTAGTTAAAACAAATTCAATATATAGTTACAAACGAAGGAAAAAATTGGGAGAATCTATAGAATCATCCCGAACTTTTAACTCGCATGATTTTTCTTTTACCTATTACGTTCCAATATTCAACTTCAGCACCCTCCTGAATTAGACTTTTCAAATCTTCCTCTGGTGGGAGCGCTGATTCGAAGGTATCGTATGTTTCAAGATCCATTAATTGAACACTATCCCCACCTAAAGAGATAACTTGAGCGTTTCTCTTATCGATAATTGGTGATTGCAATTTCAAATCACCAGGAATAGAAATCTCTGTTTTGCTTCCTGTAAAGATGTTTTCAATCTTGATTCTACATTTTGTGTGTCCATGTTTTCCAGATTTTGATTTCTCAATTCCACGAACAAGGTAAACTTCATCGTTATGGATAATGTGAAAACCCTCTTTGATTTGTCCTGCTCTAATGGGTTTGATGTCCTGTTCTGACATAACTATCTCCTTTTTTATTTCTATTAATATAATTGCAA
>JAGLTP010000109.1 GCA_023135215.1 Candidatus Heimdallarchaeota archaeon | reverse complement strand
TCTTTTCAATTTTTTCTCTGAAATCTTTAGCTTGTCTTGGATAAGAAAGGGAATCGATAATAACTATGAAATTATTTAATATGATTGCTCCTGCATTCAAATCATAATAATCTTTCCAGGTTGTATAAACTGTATTTGATGCTAGTTCTATAATCTCGAAAGGAAGACCTATTTTTGATTCATCCATATTAATCGCAATCAGAGAAGCAAATGCACTAAATAACCTTTCTAATCAGTTCTTGAAATAAAAAAAAGTGTGAAGGAAGTTTAATGATAAACTTCTCTTCTTCTAAAGACTATCCATGAACTAAGGAATAATACAGGTAGAATTGCAGCAAGGATTGTATATCCAGACGCTTTCTTAGGTATGCTAATGGATGCAATACTGGTTTCAGCTTGATTACCAGAATCATCATTTGCTTCTATTTTGTAATTGAGAACACTTTTCCAAAAGTCATCTAAAGCGATATCAAATACATAATAGGTTCCATTTGAAGTCATCAGATAGACATCCCCTAAAGCTTAATCTGTTGTGTCTTTCATCAAGGTAATAAGAATACTTGATTCGTTTAGACTATAATCCTCTATATTCGCACTGAAGATAACTTTGTTTTGATTTTCATCTATCTGCGCTGTAACATTTTCAATTCTAGGAGCTATCGTATCTAGCAGAACAAACGTATGATCCCAATAATCATGTTCACGTTAAAAAACACTATGACCTATTTTCATTATATTGATAAAGGAGATTTTTGGGAGAAATACGTGTACGAAGATTATATGACATATCTTGTATTTGAATATTCCATGTTAGGAACACTACAAGAAATCAGGTATTTCAAAACTTACATATTAAATACAGAAAACATGACCAAGTACTTGTATGATTACATAGAAATTAAAAAAACCTATGCCTATTTACTTAATCCAGTAGCATTCGAGTTTTCTTCAGTAATTCTAGTCTTATTAATTCTAGCTCCAATACTAGCCAAGTGTAAGAAAAAGAATAGCCTTAAATAACTCCAAAGCCGTTTCTTGATATCTAAAGAATTGGTGAAAAAATGAGTAAAACATTGATAGCTTATGGAACAAGATTTGGTGCAACAGAGAAATCATCTGAAGTGATTGCAAATGTACTTAAAGAAAAATATAATCATGAAGTTGATGTTGTAAAATTATCAAGCCAAACAGATAATGTGGATATAACTAATTATGACAATATAATTATAGGTTCAAGCGTAGCTATGTTTAGCTGGACAAAAAGGCCAAAGAAATTTCTGAAGAATGATTTTACAGGAAAGAAAGTTTTCGTTTTTGTCTCGTCAGCTGCTCTCACTTACAAAGCTAAATTAGATGGTGATATGGAGAAATATGAGAAATGGAAGAAGAGATTTCTAGACAATGTGGTAAGCAGAAGATTGAATGTTAAACCTACTTCTACTATGGTTCTAGGTGGTTGGATAAAGAATAAAAAAGGTGGATATGATCT
>JAGLTP010000108.1 GCA_023135215.1 Candidatus Heimdallarchaeota archaeon | reverse complement strand
TCTTCATTAAATCTTTATCATATTCATTGAGTTCAATTTTTCTAGAGTCCGCAGCTCTTAGAACTTTACTGCTTAATTTCTTAATTTCCGACAGTTTATTAGAAATGGAGATTTCGATATGTTCCAGTTCCCTCTTGTTTTTTTCCAGTTGTTGAAAACCAGGATGATTTTTGAATTCACTTAGATTTTTTTCGTTCCTTTCTATTGTTTGTGTAAGTTTTTCAATATCATCTTTATGGGATTCAATCTCTTTTTCTAGGAACTGGGTCCTATCTACTAATTGTATTAAAGAAGTTATATCATCACAAACCTTTTCCAAATTTATAATTTCAGAATAGGAGAGCATAGTTTTGTTTTCAAAAATTTGGAGCTCTTCTTTTAGTCTGGTTAAAGCTCTATCAAGTGTCTTAACTTTGGTTTTGTAAGAACGATCTCTCTTTAACCAAGATAGATATTTGGATAGTATAGTCATATATGAATTGATTTTATTGTTTGTATCTCTAACAAAATTCTCTAGATTAGTATATGTTATAATTTCTGGTGCATGAATTTGTTCAAAAACTTCTAATGTTTTATCATATATGGTGGTTGCATAGTTTTGGTAAACATCAGGATCCTTTAGATCCGAGTAATCAAATCGATGAGCCGCAGTCTTCAGTTCTTCGATTCTATCATTTATTGATCTTATTTGTTTCATCGCATTGTGTCTATAACTAGAGACATTCGATGATATCTTCTCATTGAACCACTCTAATGCTTCATCTAGGTTTTTTTCTAGCGACATTGAAACAACCTATTCTATATGTTTTACAACTATTTTTAAGAATATAGGAAAGAGACTATATACTTTACTGCGAAACATAGTTAAACTAGATAGTTTGAAGGATGATAAATGGATAGTTTTGTTTTTTACTGTAATGGTCACCCAAATATACACGCAACCCATAAAACAACCCTGGAATTCACAAAAGATGAGAGTCTTACTCCAAGGGGGGATTGTATTTTAGGCGTAAATTCTTCTTGTAATCTAATAAATTTTCCTTTAGAATTAAAGGAAAGAATAAAGAGTCCAGAAGCAAGAATATTGGTACATTTACAGGTGGGGAGATACACTGATACTATAGAAGGTTGTGGAGATTCAAGGCTAGAATTATCTGATGAACATGTTATTATTATAAGAAAAAGTGAATTCATATGTTCTCGAACATTGATGATTAAATCTGATAAAGCTGCAAGAGATGTTAATGATAAAATAATCAAAAGCATGAAAGATCCTAGTAGTAAAATGAAAATCACAATTAAGATAAAGGAACAATAGAAACCTCCAAACAAGCTTGAATCTCGCGGGGTGCGCTATCTCTTACTTTCCTAAAATCTAAAGTTTTTTTAATTTTCCAACCAGATTTAGTTAATTTTTTGTTGAGTTCTTTAATCATATCTTCTTTTGGACTTTTTTCCGAGGTAAAATAGTAGAAATATAAAATCCCATTGGGTTTCAGAATATCACAAGTGATGTCTACAAATTCTAATGATTTACTAGGTAGATTCATTATCACTCTGTCAGCTTTGGGAATTGATTTTACTGCCTCTCTGCAGTCACTATGTATAGGGTGAATTGTTCCTTTCAGTTTATTCATTAAAATTGATTTTTCCAAACATTCTATAGCATTTTTGTTAATGTCTATTGCATAAACTTCAGATTCATGATTTTTAGCTATATGCAGAGGGAATGAACCCACCCCTGTAAAGAGATCTATTATACATTCATTCTGTTTAACTGAATCAGCTACTCTTTTGTGTTCTTCTCCTAATCTTGGACTGAAGTAGGTTTTACATACATTAACTGAAACTCTTATACCGTATTCTAAGTGAACTGTCTCACATTTTTCTTCTCCAGCTATTAGCTCTAATTCTCTTATTCTAAATTCTCCTGAGACTGAAGAAGCTTTTCGGTATACGGAATTTATCGAAGGGAACAAATCACGTAACGAACTCCCTATTTCATTATTATAATTGGAGATTTCTTCTGGAATGTCAACAATCACTATGTCTCCTATCATATCATATGCTTTGGGGATGTATTTATGCTGATTAGCTGGGATGATTTTTTTCACAACTTCAAAGAGATTTTTCGGATGGAAATCCTTTTCTTCAAATTGGAAAACACCAATAATAAACTGCACATCTTCAATGTAAGTCATAAGCAAATTACTAGCCTCTTCCTCTGAAAGAATAAGAGGCATTATTAGACTGTTCTCTTCCTTAATGAATGATAAGGATTGATTAAGAGCATTATGTGAACTTAGCCATTTTCGCAGATGCTCAGCTTTCGAATAGTTTATTCTAATTCCTATCGATTCTAAGTGCATTATGAGTTTCCCCGAAAGAAACCTTTTAAGACTTCTTTTTCTGTATTGAAGTTAGGTTCTTAAAACAAAATGGGCAGAAGTGAAACCTCATTGATTAAAGCTATATTAGTTCTAAAAACAAATGGCTCATGTAGATACTATAGGATCTATGATGAAAAATGGGGTTCCGAAGAGAAGAATGTTGAGGTTGTAAGTTACATTACAGCTGTAACTTCTATAATAAGTGAATTCGGAGAAAAATCTCCAAAGTCCATTGAATTTGGAGACAATGAAATAGTATGCGAAGCAAAAGGAGAATATATCCTTACTATTGTAAAAGAAAAAGGAAAATATGAAAATTTAATTGAAAGAGTAATAAATAATTTTCGAGATAATTTTCAACCACTACAAGTTTTACAAGAAGATTTTGCATGGATTGAAGATGAAGAATTTCTAGAAAACGAAAAAGAAAGAATATATCATTTTATGCGTAATCTGAATTTAATAATAAATAAGAGAACTCTTGTAGAGAAAAACACGAAAAATGTAGCTGTAGAAGATGATCTCATTGATAAACCACTTGTAATTAGTGATGTAGATTTATTGATAACAATAGATACAGGACAACCAGTATTCTTAATGTTGACTCTTACACTTCCCTATGATGCAACACTTTTTACAGCTTTTATGGCTGCAATTTTAGATTTAGGAAAATCAATTGGGTTAGGTGAGTTGACAAAATTGGAAAGTAAGAACTTGATAATTTATGTTAAGAGAATTCAGAAAGCTTTTGCTGTCATAATTACTCAGAACAAAGAACATAGAACAACTTACAAAAGATTCGCCGAATTCATAGCTAATTTGTGCAATGACTGGCTTAGAAAAGATGATATGGAGATAGATGAAGCCTTCCAAGTTTTTGAAGAGAGAAAACAATTCGAAGACATGATAAAATTAATCATTGACACAGATACATGGGAGAAGCATCTGATCAAAGAGTGGGAGAGAGAATACGCACAATTGATGACTTTAGAACAAGAAGTAAGATCAAGTTTATCATAAAGTGGCGAGCCTGACCGGATTTGAACCGGCGACCGTCGGATTACTCCAAGAGAAATTTCTTTCTCCTTTAAGAGTCCGCTGCTCTACCTGGCTGAGCCACAGGCCCCTTGAAATCTGTCCTCTCACATTTTTAATAAAACTTTCGTTCTAAATCCTATCGATTTTGTTCCTTAATAATTCTTTTAAGTAAGTGACAGAAACTTATTTCATGAATTCAACAGAGAAAACCCCTGCTTATACAAAACCAGCATTATACTTAGGCGCTTTTCTACTCAGTCTTGTTGGAGGTATTCTTTTCCTTGTATTAGAATTTGGTTGGTGGCAAGAAATCCCATCAGGTTCTTATTATAATTTTGCACTCTATGGGCAATTTGTCCCGTGGTATGGTAAGGTAATTTTGGTTATAATGGGATTACTCTATCTTTTCGTAGCTTTTGCTACACTCCAAAAATTATATCCCTTCCTTAAGATTGATGAAAATAAGATGGAAACCTTAGAAAAAGGTGCCTTTTACGCAGCTATAGTAGTAGTAATTTTAACAATACTAACTGCAATAATCTTTGGTATAATGGTTGGTGAAGCAATTGAATGGGATTTTGGAACACCTTTCTATACCGGTTTAATAGGAGGAGTAGTTACAGTTCTATTTCTTGTTTTCGCAAGAAGATTGGAAGCTCAGACATAAAACGATTTCATCTTGTAAAGAAAGAAACTTTAACACATCTCAGCAGAGAAGATTTGTTAAAGCTTACTTTATTTTTAAGTCTTTGAAGTTATCAGTTAGAACTAAGATCCCAGCTTCCCAGAGTTTTTCATAGAAAAAATCTTCATCGTTAAAATCAACCTTCTCATTATCCCTAAAAGCATCTTCTTTATTATCCATAGCTCTTCACCACTTCAAAAAGATGGACAGATTTTATTATTTAAAGCAGAGAAAAATCAAAAATTAATGCGTTATTACTTGAAGAAATTTTCCTTTTTTTTCACTCTTATCAAATCAAAAACATATAAATGAGTTATAAATTTAATAAAGTACTAATGTTGAAATTCTCATTGATTTGAACAATTGGTGGCCACAAAGTGATCTGATGATATTTGTAGATTTAGTGATAAAAAACAGTAAAATAATAACCATGGATTCGGGAGATTCTATCACCGAAGCTGTAGCAGTTAAATTTGGGAGAATAGTTGCTGTTGGGAAGAATTCGGATATGAATCATCTGATTGGAAGTAAAACTGAGGTAATTGATCTTAAGGGAAAAACCATGATTCCAGGACTGATTGATTCCCATGGTCATTTTATGCGACAAGGATCCGCAAGAAAATTGTTTATAGATTTAAGTGAGGAAGCAGGAGTAACCTCAATTGCAGACATTCAACACAAATTAAGAGAAAAAGCAAGTGAGACACCAACTGGGGAATGGATTTTTGGTTATCAAGAAGATGACTCAAAACTCCTGGAGAAAAGACATCCTACTCGATGGGAATTAGATGAAGTATCAGTTGATCATCCTATTATTGTTACAACAGTTGGTGGGCATTTTTGGATTGCAAATTCTAAAGCTTTCAGTAATGTTGACGTTACAAAAACTACTCCTGACCCCATTGGAGGAAAATTTGATAGAGATACTAAAACTGATGAAATGGTTGGTGGTCTTCATGAGGAAGCTTACAATGTTCTAAGACCAGAAGGTTCACCAGAACCAACAAGAAAACAAGCATATGAAGGTGCTTATCAGATTCTGAATGAATGTGCATCTGTTGGTTTAACCTGTATCTATGATCTGGTAGGAAATAATGAAATTAGAGCAGCAATTGATCTAAAAAATGACACTAAACTACCTATAAGAGTAAGAATGGATGTAACAATAGAACTCTTTGAAGAGTTAGATAAACTGGGGATATATAGGGGTCTTGGAGATGATTGGCTTCGAATTTGTGGAATAAAGTTTTTCTTTGATGGAGCAATTTCAGCAAGAACTGCTGCTGTATCTGAGCCTTATCTGAATAAACCAGACTTCTATGGAGTAATGGCAACAACTAAGGA
>JAGLTP010000107.1 GCA_023135215.1 Candidatus Heimdallarchaeota archaeon | reverse complement strand
TGAATTGATTGAAACATTCTCATGAATCTATAGATAGTTTCCTTCCAATCTTCTATAAAACTATCACTTACATTATATCTCTCACACATTTGTTTAATATTATCGCCATTTACAATACTTTGAGCTAGTTTTATTGCTTGAAGTGATGATAGTTCATTAGCTTTGATTTCTTGTTTGATATTCTTATCACGAGTTATGAATTGCTTTAGGTATTGAGAGATAGTTATGTTTTTGTTAGTGCCACAGAACTCCAGATAGTCTAGAAAATCATAGGGATGGATAAAGTATTGAGCTGATATCTGACCCATATAGGTAAGATTGAAATTCTCACCTGCTGATTTAACTACAAACCCTTCTTTAATGAGAAAATCAAAAATCCCATACGTACTTAACCATCTTTCTTGAGCCTCTGGGTACTCTTTCAAAAGAAATCTTTGATGCTTACAGATAAAATTGGAATGTTTGCTTTGACAAGTACAACTTCGTCTTGAAGGAGATAAGTATATCTGAAATAGCCTTGACTGTTCTCTTATGTTAGCAACTATTGCAGCCTTGTTTAGTCCTTCTATTGATTGAATTTCCATTCTGGTTTTCTTAATCTTTCGAGTTTTATCAAATCGTTGGTAAAAGTTGATTATCTCTTCTGGATTCAAATTAGATTCTGTTGAAGAAAAAAATGCTTGCAGAATTTCATAATCCATCAAATGTCTCATTAATTTTGTTTTATTCTGGTAGAACCAGAGTGAATCATTAATAGGTTCAATAAGATTAGCTAAATTACTTGAATAAGGTTTTTCAGAATAATGTAAGCTTTCAAGATAGAATTTGATTAGGAAGTCATAATCCCCTAATTTACTCTCTATTGAATGAAAAATAGGCCTGATATTTCCTCCTTCATCCTCAAACAATCTTTTTTCAGTTTTAACTTTCATTCTTTCGTTTGTAACAACTATTAATCCTTCTCCTTTGCTTCGAAAACCCAATCTTCCAGCTCTACCCAATGTTTGGAAAACTAGATTATTCTCTGCTTCTATTTTCTTGTGTTTTATGGTGTAGACTGCTATATCAGCTGGAAGATTTATTCCTGCAGCTAAAGTCGAAGTTGAGATTAAGATATCTAACTCATTTTGAAGAAACATATTTTCAATCAGTAGTCGCACAATTCCTGATAATCCAGCATGATGATATGCTACACCTCTTTGCGTTGTATCTTTCAATAGAGGCGGGAAAAATGCGTTTTGTATAGTTTCCCGAACTTTGTCATCATCTATATTTGCTAGGGAACTATAAATTATTTGATCAATCTGTGTTTCCATTTTTATTGGAAATTCTTTACTGAGTTTGTCTGCTAGATTTTCAGCTTCTGATCTAGAATGACAGAAAACCATAATCTGTTTTCCTGTGCTCTTCAGCTGTTTGATAAATTGTTTGAAATTAGATGATACTTCAACTGAATATGAAATGGGTATCGGTCTTTTTGTTGCAATAACTGGAACAACATTTAGCCAATCAGAAATCTCTAAAGGGTTTGATACTGAAGATGAAAGTAATATTAATTGAGTTCTATTTCTATTCTTTATCCATTCTAAGACTATTTCTTCTAATACAGTACCTCTATCAGTACTAAGAAAATGAAACTCATCAATTACCAGAATTTTGAGATATTTACGAAGAATTTGATGTCGCTTGAAAAGGACTAAGATTTTCTCATAAGTACCTATTATGATATTTGCATCAGCTAGTTCTTCTTCGTTGATATCCACTCCTCCAACTGCAAGAAGGAGCTTGATTCCTCGCTGATCTACTAGAATGGAAAAATGGTTGAACTCTTGAATTGCTAGCGATTTGTACGGTAAAACAAAAGCAGTTTTCATTCTTCTTGGAGAAACGAGAAATTTACCATAATTTTGCTGAAAGTAATCCAGAATGTATTGTTCAGTTATAAATGTCTTCCCCGCAGAACTCGGAGCTATAGCAAGAACATCCTTCCCTGCTTCAAATTCTTCAAGACACCTTTCTTGAAAGTCCGTTAAATCGATGGGAGTAAAGTTACTTTCAGTCATTTTTGATCTTTTTCCGAATGGTTTGTATAAGTTGACTAACAAGTGAATCCTTGCTTTTACCTTCTAAATCGAATTCAAAGGATTCACTTTCTTCTTGAATGCTTTCGATTATCTCTCTCCTTTCCAGATAAGTTGACAGTGCTTTTTTCTCTTTTTCCTTTGTCTTAGATGTATATTCCCATAATAATTGCTTAGATTTCTCAAATGGTTCAGGATAACCTACTTCTTCAAAAAATATATTTACTTCTTCAAGATACTTCTCTGAATCCATATTAGGATAGAACATTGTTTTAATTTGCAATAATGAAGCAATTGCTTTTCTGATGAGTTTAACAAATTCATCTTTAGTAAGATCCAAACCTAATTCTAATCCTTGCAGGATATCATCTGGTAATTCTGATGAGAGTTTTTTAGTGATCTTCTTCTGATTCTTGCTTAACGAAGATAATTCTGGAATCTCTGTTAAGAAGACTTCTCTATCGAAGTCTTGCCATTTATCTGAACTCAATTCCTTTTCTATAACTTTCTCAATAAATTCATCATCAGCAGAATTAGTTGAAGATTCACCAAATGTAGATTTTATCTGTATCGCATCAATCAGAGAGAGTGCTTTCCGAAAAATTGATTCTAAGATTTCTCTAGGTAATTCTTTAAGCGAATTATCTTCTTCTAGATATCCCGAAAGCGCAGTTAGGAAATTCTCTAGTCTATTTACTTCCTCTTCAAATCTATCATTTAGTAACAATTTCACCTGTATCAGCGTTGAGTTAAGAATTTCCAATTTCTGACTCTGCTTCTTCTCTGAATCTCTTGTTTCTCTTACTTTCTTTCTTTGCTTTTGAATTTTTTTTACAATTAAAGAAGAATCATCTGTGCTGATTTTTATACTCGGAGATTCTATAAAATCAGAAACATTTTCCACATCTAAAATTCTTTTTTGCTTAGCTTCATCAGGAACAGAACCATTTTCTACTTCTTTATTTTTTACATCAATTACCTTTGTAAACTTAAGTTTTTCATGGAATCTTTTTCCTCTTGGAGTAATTTTTGTCCAATATTCTCCCTTCTTTCCTTTCTTATCAACAGTTTCAAAGAAAATATATCCAAACGTTTCCAATACTGAAATTGCTTCTTTTACATTGTCTTTTTCCCAATTAATGAAAAGATTACTCAAAGATTCAGAGTTAATACCTCTATTAACTTTAGTAGAAAGCTTACCTAGAATCTCAAGCATTATTGGGTGCAAACTTGAAAAGTCATCTATATTTACAGTTAGGATTTCATCATCAGTTTTCAGAGTTTTAGAATTCCTGTGAAATTCCTGATTTGGTCTAATCGATTGAGTTTCATATCTTTCCACATCTTCTGGGAAGAATCTAAGTAAAAGCGGTTTTTCCATTAGATCTTCTCTTACAAGAAGAAGATTGTTTTTTGGTAAACGTCTGATGAATTCAAATTGCCCTTTATCCAAACCATGAGATCTAGAAATGAGCTTGAGACAATTAGCTGATTTGAGATTTCCAATGATTCTGTTATGAGTTAAATCAAAGATTTTGGAAGAAAGATGAGAAGGGTAAGGAGTGGAAAATATAATCTTGAAAGGACTGTTTTCAAGTTTTTTCAGAATATGTGAGAGAATGGTTTTATCTATATCTTTTGAGAAGAAAAGCTCTGCATCATCGATATAAATCAAGATGTCTTCATCAATGTTCATAACTTGATCAATGACTGTTAGTTGGAGCAGAAAAGAATAGATAAACAGTTTTTGTACCTTGTAACCCTGCGAGCTGAAGTTGATTATCATATTATTTGTGAATAATTCTTCTATACCTCTAACATCATTAATTCTCGTATTTTCACTTATGCTTGGATCTCTGATGTCATTAATTAATGCACGAACTGTTGATAGTTGATAATCTGTAATCACTAATCCACCTGGTTCTATTGTAAGCATAGAATAAAGATCATCTAATGATACTGGTGTATCATGTCTAGGAAATAAAACATCTTCTTGTTCCTCTTGATATTCGTTGATATAGAAGTCTATTAAATCACGTAATAAAGCCGCTGCGTCACTTCGAACATCTGTTATTGAGCGAATTATTTCAATAAAATTACCAAGATATTGATTGGAAATTTGTTCAGAAATATAGTTCTTATTAGTCACTGGTGTTAAAACGTTGAAAGAGAAATTCTCTCCCAAATTCAGAGATGTAAAGTCAGCTTTGATTCTGTTTTCGAATTCTAAATTTGTCCTTGGATCTAAGATGATAAATTTCCCATTTTGTTCTAACAATTTGCTGGTGATTATTTCTCTTGTTTTATTGTCTCCAGCAATGAGGATGGGGAATGAAGGCTCTTTAGGTAATCCTACAGGAAAATCAGATTCTGTTAAACCTACAAGTAGACTACTATTTGCCTCAATACCTGATGGAAATGAAAAAATGCTATCTGGTCTCTTATCAACTGATGGGCCAGGTTGGAAAGAACGTTGAAATTCTTCACTCTTTTCTATAAATGCAAAATCTTTTGTTAGCCCACTAAAAACTTTATTTCCTTTGCTTAGAAAGTTACTATGATTTAGGGTGCTAAATCTTACAAGTTCCTCTAATGTGTCTCCCAATACTCTACCAACCTTCCCCACACCTTCTAGCTTCTGTTTTAATTCATTTCTCAAATGTGAAATGAAGTCATCAATTAAACTACTTTCTGATTCAAATGTTGAAGATAAATCATAACTCTTCCAAACTTTTAAAATGAAAAAGGAAAGCGAAACGTCAATATCTTGATTATCATCTTCGAATAACTCATTGAGGAGTGATGATGAAGTGTTCTTTTGATTCTTTGCGTTCCCCACGTTTTCCTTTTTCCTAACATTTCCTGGAATAAACATTCGATGCAATGAGATATTTAGCATTTTAACTTCGTTTAAAACTGATAGAAGAGGGTTGGGTTTCTCTTTTTCCTCTTTACTTGAATAAAACCAATTTTTTTTCTGCTTTATATCTTCTTCAATTTGCTTGAAAGGTTTGATAATAAATGCTGCATAAACTGTAAAATCCTTATTTCGCTTTATGGTATATATTGATTTATTCGAACCAACGAATTTCTGCATTTTATTGTTTGATATCAATCTTAGAATCTCTTCCACTCTCCTTCTTGATTCTTCTGAATAATCTTGATTTGACAAAAGCTTGAACTTTTGGGAAAATCTGCCTGATTTTGGGATCTAGAGAGTAACTGAGTAAACCAGATTTTTTTACTTCTATAATCCCAATTCCCCTTTCCTTACTCCACTTGAATTGCTCTTCTCTGAAAGAAGATTGATCTTCTGGACATAAAATATAGAGAATATTGCAGAATGGAAGATAAATTTGAGGATGTTGTAAATATAATCCATTCTCCGCTTCAACGAAAATTACTTGATCAGTGACAGTATCATAAGCTGCAAGGTCGATTCTAACCTGTTCTCTACCCTCTAGATAGTTATCATAGTAAACCTGATCTATTATAGGAACAACCAGCTCTTTAACTACTAGCTTATTTTCTTCCTTCCATTTGTCAGCTAGTAAGTTAACTATTTGTCCTTCAGTTGTATAAGCCATGTCTACC
>JAGLTP010000106.1 GCA_023135215.1 Candidatus Heimdallarchaeota archaeon | reverse complement strand
TATCTCTTGGCTCCAATGTTTGGGAGTTCAGTTAATATTACTCGACATGATAACTTTTGGAATTATACTGGATATTATGGTTTCACCTATTATTGAAAACAGATTCTTATCTCCTTGTATAAGTTATCTTCTTGGTTTTCTTTTCTTTTCTTGCAATAAGTATAGAGGAGATTAGAGCAGTTAATAAAATCAAAGCAATGTTTAGTAAAAACAGTCTACCATCACCTGAAGGTGAAAAAGTGTGGCCAAAGAACACAGTTTGATTTACTTCTGCTAAAAGTTTGAGAATTGCTGTTCCAATTCCATAACCAATTAAAGACGCTATTAATGAAACAAATCCTAATCGAGAGAATATTGTTATTATCGCATTGAGATTTGTCCCCCCTATCATCCTTACAATAGTAGTTTCACGTCTACTTTCTTTATACACATTTTGTAGAATTGAATACATATTTACTATAACTACTAGAAGGATCAGGATGACCTCTGCATAGGCAAGTGTGTAAGTAAATAATAATGATCCTTTTAGATAATAATCCATATACTCTAATGACAATGAAACCAGAAAAGCAAAACCTGTTACAGGTTTAAATGGTATCTTCAACCATTGCTCCTCTGTAACTGTTGGAAGAATAATTGTAATTGTTTCCTTTCCTGGTTCAAATGATCTTCTTAATTCGAGAATCTCACCAGATTTCAAGGTGACAGTAATATTGATTAAGCCATAAGATATCCAGAGTGACACACTTGAGTAAAGACCAGTTGTAGTTTGAATTTCTCCATCAATTATGGTATTGAAAATCACTGGGACATTATACACTAAAGATCCATTATCATATCTAAAATCAAATATCACTTCATCTTTTGGTGATATAATTTTAAAGTATACTTCTTGATTACTGGAATAGATTTGAAAAGGAATGGAATATATTATATTTTGTATCTTGTAATAGCAAATATAATCACCCGTATAGATCTGAGTAAAACTTTGACCATCAGTGTCTGTTAACAGTGTTCTAATCCTAGTTCCTGAGGTATCTCTGATTGCTAAAGATACATCATCCATTGGATAATCTGCATACAGGTCATGAACGTTTAATGTTGCATTTAACCAACCAATGGAAATCTCTCTCGTCAATCCACCAGAGGTTTTTAATTCATACTCATAATGTTCGCTACTATAATCAAAATTTACTTGATACTTTCCAGAGTAGATATCAAATGAAATTATTCCTTCTACGTTTGTAATACCTTGCCAAACAGTACTATTATAATAGCTCCTTATTGAAATGGAGTGGTCATTAAGTGGAGTAAATACATTCCCGCTTAATTCTTGGAGAGTTAAGTTAACAGTAACATAAGTTAAACCCGTTTTAAATGTGTAATTAACCATCCTTTGATTATAGAAAGAATCAGTAAGAGTAAATGATAGAGTATGCTTTCCGTCTACACTATACTCCAAATAGTAGAGTCTGTCATAGGTATAAACAGTGTCTTCATTATCTAATTGAAAAAGAATCTCTGTTGCATCACTATCAAGATCAAGAAGAACAATAGATTCACTATCTCCTTTTTGAGGGGAGTTTATCTTGATTACTGGTAAAATTGTATCAATTATCAACCATTGTTCATATATATTTTCAATCATTCCTATTTGATACGAAATTGCATGGAAACTGCCATCAGTTAAGTGCAAAGGTGTATCACTGTTTATTGTTTCATTATAATCATAATAGGGGAAGTATATACTAATATCCCCTGAGTAACTTGAATTGACAGTAGTTGAATATAGATACGATGAATTAGAACCATCGATTATCGTAAAACTCCATTTCCTAGTTCTACTTTCAAAAATATTTACAGCATATATGATCGTGAGATTGTAATCACCTGGAAATAGGTAAATCCTCTTTGATTGTGTCAAGAGACCCTCTACAGTAACAGAGCCTTCTATTCGATATTCAATAGTAAAAACCGGTGTATTCGAGAAAACATCAATATCAATAAATCCTTGGTTTATCAATCCATCTAGTTCATACAAAAGATAAAAGTCGATTGGAGTGCTACCTGTGAAATTCTCTGTGGTGAATTCATAATAATATTTCACAATATTCCCTGCAAGATCGCATGCAGTAATATTTAAGCTATGAACTCCATTTTCTGTTGGTGCTTTTATTTTGCTTTGATAATCGAAGGAGTAAGGTAAGTTGTCCCAAGAATACTTCAACCACGATAAGGTTTCATTGCTAACATAAAAAATATTATTTCCTGCTTCTAAGATTGTTTGATTCACATATGAAAGTGTAATATTTGGTGCAGAATTATCTATAACCAAATCATATGATCTATTATGCCATTGTGTCAAAAAGTAAACTGAAAGGTATAGAGTGTGATTGCCT
>JAGLTP010000105.1 GCA_023135215.1 Candidatus Heimdallarchaeota archaeon | reverse complement strand
CCATCTACAATGAGGATATATCCCTCAACAGAACATCTAACTTTTTTACATGTATCATGTTTTTCACAAAGATTGTTGAACATTGTAAAATTAAAACTATCAGGGAGAAGAGCACTGAATAAAGATTTACCACTCCACATAGGTTCTGCTTTAGGGCCCTTTTTATCTGGCTTAGGAAGATCTTCTAATCCTGCAGCTGTTATTAGCTGTGCTGCTTCACTTTTAGTATATACGGCATCTTTCTTTGTTAAATAATAAGCACTTGTAATAAAATCTTGAATCGCACCAATTATTGGTCCTCCATATCTAGGAGTACTAATTTGCTCTTGAACCCTCATCAATATTCTAGCTTCTGCTTGTGCTTCTTCACTTTGAGGGACATGGAGATTCATTTCATCTCCATCAAAATCTGCGTTGTAGGGTCTGCAAACAGGTAATGTTAATCTAAAAGTTTTGTAGGGTACTACCTTAACTTCATGAGCCATAATACTCATACGGTGTAAGCTTGGTTGTCTATTGAATAAAACGACATCACCATTTCTTAGATGTCTTTCAATAATGAATTCAGGTTGTAAAGAATCTGCAACAGCTTGAAGGTTTCGAGCATAACGTAAGTCAACACGTCTTCCATCAGGTCTTATGATATAGTTCACACCTGGGAATTGTCTGGGACCTTTCATTACCAGCTCTTTCATTTCCTCGATATTCCATTCAGTTACTCTTTCTGGAACAGTTAAGATTTCTGCAATATCTTTTGGTACCCCAACCTCATTAATACTAAGTAAAGGATCTGGACTGATTACAGTTCTTGCACTAAAATCAACTCTTTTTCCACTTAGATTAGCTCTAAAACGTCCTTCTTTACCTTTGAGTCTCTGTGTAATAGTTCTTAGAGCTCTTCCACTGCGATGTCTAGCAGGAGGAATACCACTAATTTCATTATCGAAATATGTACTAACATGATATTGAAGCAACTCCCATAAATCCTCAACAATTAGCTGTGGAGCACCAGCTTCACGATTCTCCAGTAA
>JAGLTP010000104.1 GCA_023135215.1 Candidatus Heimdallarchaeota archaeon | reverse complement strand
CTTTCATGAAAGGAATATCCATTGTATTGATGAGAGATCTAAGACCATCGGTATTGAAGGCTTCTAGAGTTCCTACTCCTGGAAAATATAATAATTCAGGTTCAGATAATGCTGGTTTAACAACTATCTCACTATTCTCAATATATCTAGCTAATCTGAGGTATTCCTCGATTACATCAGAGGGTGAAAAAGGTGCTTTATATTCAAAAGGCCATTTCCTTTCTACAGGTAATCCCCCAACATAACATAGGAAACTTTCTGTTTTATCTAAGATTGAATCAATATAACCAAGTATGATGTTACTTGAACCAGGAGCTACTCCACAGTCAACAACAGCTGTAACTCCTTTCTCCTTTGCTAATTCATCTAAGCTTAACGCATCTTCCTCGAAAAATGAGATATCTACAATGTTCTTTCCTACTTCTATCACTGCTTTGAGGGACTTATAACCCATAAAACCAGGAAGAGCTCCAATTACTAAATCAAAATCCTTCACAATATCTTTGATGATATTAGGATTGGATAAATCTGCACATATTCCATGAAGATCATAATCATGTGTCAGTTTATCTAAAACTTCTTGGTTAATATCAACTATTGAAACTTCATTATAAGGTTCTTCTGCTAAATCTCTTGCAATAACATTTCCTACAAATCCTGCTCCTAAAACTACAATTTTCTTATTCATATCTAAACCTATTTGGATTGTAAATAAAGGAAATAAAAAGAGTTTAAAAGATTTTCAGTTCGCAAGAAAGATTTTGTTTTTCAAATTAATCTTCAGCACTTGTTGTATTTACTGGTTCAATATTTGCTGATGGAATTTCCATACTAGGTATTTCTGAAATTTCTTCACTGGCTTCATCATCATAGATTATATTATCTTCTACTTTACGGAAGGAAGTTAAGAACCATGTTGATGCAAGAGCAAGAATTCCTAATAATGCTGAAGCTATAAAGAGGTATTTAATTGAAATTGCCTCTGCGATAAACCCGCTCAGAATCATACCAACTGGAGCTGTCATCTGTGCTATTGTAATCCTAACAGACATCACTCGTCCAAGTTTTTCCTTAGGCACAATAGTTTGCCATATGGTCTGACTTGATATGTTTGCCATAGGTAATGCAAAACCTATGATTAGCATTCCAATTCCCATAAACCAGAAAAGACCATCAGGAGTCAATGTTGTAACTATATACCCTATATATCCAATTAAAATACCAAGTGCAACACCATTGACCTTCTTTTTGAAACCTTTCCAGAAAATGAATAGGAATGAACCTACAATCGTTCCAGCTTGACTAAGTGCTAAAACGTATGATAGTTGTATTTCACCACCACCATGAGTTAAAACAAAAAGATTCATCAATACAAAGAGCGGCATCAGAAATAAATTTGCAGCAGTAAATACACTTAGCAAAGATAACAATCCTTTCTTCTCTCTAATAAAGGAAATTCCTTCTTTAAACTCTGAATAAAATGAAGATTTCTTCTCTGTCTTTTCCGTTACTTTTTTCTTGATTTTAGGGATTTTAATGAATATTAATGGGATAACGGCTACCATGAAAGTAGCAGCATCTATCCATAATAATTGATGCATAGGAAAAGTTGCATACAGAACCGCTGCAACTAAGGGACCGACAAGGAAAATAATGCTTGACATGAAAAAATCAAAACTATTAAATCTATTAAGATGCTTTCTTGGTATCATTATGGGAATTAATGCTTGAATTGCAGGAGTATGAAATGCTTGAAAAACTCCACGCAACGCAATGAAGCCTAGAAGTATAGGAATAGTAGCAATTTCTAATCTGAATAAGAATAAAAGTACTACTGTTGCAAGTGCTTGCAGAAAATCAACAGAACCTAGAAGTCCCTTTCTATTCAATCTATCAACAAGAACACCTGCAATTGGTGTTAATAGTATAGTAGGTGCGAATCCAATAAAAGCTGATAAAGAAAGATAGATTGCGCTCTCTGTTTTAACTGTGATCCACCAAATAAGTACGAACTGTACTATGTTAGATCCAAGTAAAGAGGTTAACTGACCAGACCAGAAAAACAAATATCCTTTAAGGTTTGATGAGATATCATTTTCTTTTATGCTTATATCTTCCATTTCTATCAGCTGTTTTGATTTTCTCCATAACTGGAGAAATATTCTCCAATTGCGTATATAAGGTTTTCCACATGGAGAGAAAAACTTAAATTATGCCGTTTTAACTGTCATAACAAGAAAATTCGTTCATGTGAGTATTTTGAATGAAGATATTATTACTTTTAAAGAAGAAGCTATTATTGTCATAGATGATTCAAGTTTATGGGAAGTTATAGAAGATCCAAGATATGAACCTATTTTTCAAGCTCTTAGAGAAGGTCCAATGACTGTAAGAGATCTGACTAAGAAATATAATCAGTTAATTTACGATTTTATAGAAGGATTGGAATTATCGCCCAAAGAAAAGAAACAGCGAAAAGAAGAATTGAAGAGGGTTGAAAAAACAATTTACAAATATCTCAATTTCTTACAGAAAAAAAAGCTGATAGTTAAAGCAGGTAAAAGAATCCAAGTTGATGAAACAGGAAGGATAACACAGGCAGCTTCAGAGAACCTATTTGGTCGTATAGCAAAATTGTTCTTTTTCTCAGATAAAGAAATGGATTGGGAGGATATGCCGGGATTCAAAGTTTCAGTTCCAATTATTGGAAAAATACTTAGTTTGACCAATGATTTACCTGAACCATCTGTGAAATGTTTATCCAAGGTACTGATTAAGATCTTTACAAAATTATCAGAGGAAAGGAAAGAGATATTTGAGAAATATTCAGAAGAATTAGCAGAAGTCTCCAAAGATGTATCTTATGATGTTTTAAAAAATGTTATCCTTAGCTTAGATGTTTTATACTCCATTCTAAATGCTTCTGAATTTAAAGATGAACTGAAGAGTTGTTTCAAAACTTAGAACCTGTTTTGTTTGACCAAAAACTATTTCTTTTTGCATTATCTTTTCAAGATATTGAGGGAAACTGGATACAAATTTCTATAAGAAAAAGCTAGTTGAAAGCTATTCTCGTCTTTAGCTCTTCCTTTGTAGCTTTTGACATTTTGTAGAAGATATAGCCACCAACAAGATTCTTAACTTTGTATCCTTTTTGAGTTAAATGTCTTTGTGCTATGTACGCTCTGTAACCTTCTTCACAGAAAATGTAAATTTCCTTATCTTTTGGAATCTCATCGATTCTTTTTCTTAAGTCCAGATCATTCATATGTATAGCATTACCTATTGTTCCTCTGACATACTCATCTTCTCTTCTAACATCAAGAAGATAGTCGTTGTTTTCCACAAGCTTGTCAGCTTCATCCCAATGCCAATAAGTAAAATCGCCCTTTAGAATATTCGATGCCACATAGCCAAGGTGATTCACAGCTGTTTTTGCATTATTAAATGGTGGAGCATAAGTTATTTCAAGTTCTTCTAAATCAAATACTGTCCCACCAAAGTATATAGCTGTTGAAATAATGTCAACTCTTTTCTCAGCTCCTTTTCCGCCAACAACTTGAACTCCGAGAATTTTACCAGAAGGAACCTCAAAGAGAAGTTTAATTGCTAGTTTTTCTCTATTAGGATAGTAACTAGTGTGATTTATAGGATAAGTGTAAACTTTTTCGTATTTTATTTCTGCATTTTTCAATCTCTTTTCATTCAATCCGACTTGGGCAACAGTTATGTCAAAAATCTTCACAACAGCTGCTCCCAGTACTCCATTATATTCACTTTCTCTTCCTGCGATATTATCGGCAGCAATCCTTCCTTGCTTATTAGCAGGACCTGCTAAAGGAACAGCAACAGGTTCTTCAGTAATTAGGTCAGTTACTTGAACAGCATCTCCAACAGCAAAGATAAACTCATCTGATGTTCTCATATTCTTATCAACAAGAATATGACCCCTTTGACCTAATTCCAAACCGCAATCCTTAGCTAATTTAGATTCAGGTTTAACACCTATTGCAAGAATTATCATATCTGTAACTATTTCTTTTCCATTCTGAGTTTTTACCAATGATTTACCTTCAGC
>JAGLTP010000103.1 GCA_023135215.1 Candidatus Heimdallarchaeota archaeon | reverse complement strand
GCTATAGAAGTTATTGAAAAACATCACAATACAATTCAAGAAAGACTTAGAGTGAGTCTTGCTCTTCATTCCCCCTACACTGTAACTATCCCAGATTTTCAAGAAGCTAATGAATATCTAATGGAGTATAATAGATCCCAAGTTGATAAACCAAAAATCTTACTTCACACACATTTGGCTGAATCAGAGACTGAAATAGAACAAAGTCAAAAACTTCACAAAGAACATGACATTGATTTTCCTGAAGTTTCAACACCAACAGAATTACTAGACTCTACTGGAGTTCTAAGTGAATATCTTCTTGCAGCTCATTGCATACATGTGAGTGAAAATGATATCAAGATTCTGGAGAAAAATAAAGTAAGAGTATCCTTGAATCCATTATCAAATGCAAAACTTGGTAATCATATGCCTCCAATTCCTAAAATCATAACGGATATTTCCTCAGTTGGAATAGGCACTGATGGTCCTGCAAGCAACAATACCCTAGATCTCTTTGATACAGTTCGCTTTTTAGCTTTATACTACAAAGGTTTTCATCATAATCCTACACTTATCAAAGCACAAGAAGTTTTCAAACTAGCTACAATAGGAGGAGCTAGAGCTTTAAACTGGAAAGGAATAGGTACTCTTGAACCAGGATCTCTGGCAGATATTATTACTATAAATCTTAAGAAACCTCATTTAACTCCAAAGAATTCTGATGATTCTATATTGAACCATTTTGCATATGCTATGAATGGAAATGATGTAGAAAATGTAATAGTGGACGGGAGAATTGTAATGCAAAGTAATGAATTACTGGGTTCTGATATTGAACAAACTATAGATGATGTAGAAGAAGTTACTAATCGTCTTCTTTCATAAAAGAAGGAGTATGTTTCAGACTTAACATTACTATTCCGATTAGAGTAAGGAGTATTGCTATTCCTAGAAAAACCTTATTCACAGTTATCATATTTTCCCACTCCTTCAATAATAATCCACCAAAAAATATCGGAAACAAAATTGTAATTCCGTTGTAGATTGCCATTATTATTGATACTTTCCCTTCTTTGAATGCAAACTGAAGAGAACCAGTTGATATTAAAGCTGTAAGAAGCATTGA
>JAGLTP010000102.1 GCA_023135215.1 Candidatus Heimdallarchaeota archaeon | reverse complement strand
GCAAGATGGTTAAATAAAGATAAAACAATAATTCAGTTTGAAGCTGATAAAGTATTTTAATTATAGACTCATAAGACCTGGGAACCAGTATTTTGTTCCACCAGAATAGCTTCTATCCACCCGTGCAATCCCATGTTCTTCAAAGAATGTTAAGCATCTATCAATTCGTTCTTCGTTCCAGTCAGTACGCATTAACAAATCTTCTTTTGTAACATATCCTTCACGTGAAGCGTAATTTAGGATAATATCATGGTCTTGACTGAATTCCACGGTGGTAAATTCTACTATCTTAGTTCCTGATTCAAGAGTCTTGTACGGAGGAATAAGTTGAGCATTTATTAGTTTCTCCAGTGATCGATACATATCATCAATAGAAACCATCTTACCTGGACGAGTTTTGTTTAACTGAGTGAATAACTCACCTAATGACATTATCCCCCCGTTTTCAGGCGTAAGTTTTTGACCTAGCTCTATAATCTCATTTGCTAAAATGTCATAAAAACCTCTTCCTGTAAGCTTATCTTTTAGAGTGGGAGTTTCCTGCCAATCAAAACGCCCAATTTCCATGGGTAAACCAAGTTCTTTTCTTAAATCAGCAAGTTTTTCATAATATTCTTTGTTTTCAGTGATCTTACCACCAAATTTTTTCTCGAATTTTTTCAATTGTTTCTTAATTTCTCCAATATTCCCTATCATTTGTTCTAATTCTTTAATCATCAATTCTGCATCTTTAACTTGGAATGCTGATTTTACCTTGATTTTTTTCTCTATTTCTCGTAATCCCAATTCAATCTCCAACTATTTATTGTCTAGCAATTATTTATATCTTCGCAAATCCAAAATATTTCTTCCGACGTTGTTTTACTTAAATTTAAATCAAACCCGGTAATGTTTGTATCCAACTCATTATTTTACTAACAAGATGATTTGCTTCTCTGGGGGTTAAAAACGAAGCTAGTTTGTTTTTATATTTATTGTACAATGAATTATAAATATCTTTCATCTCTACTCCCATATTAGAACCGATTTCACTCATTTTTTGAACTTCATATGATAATTCCTCTATCTCTTCGAGGATATATCCTATATCGATTTTTATCTCAATCATATTTACAAGTTCAAATAAATCCTTTCTTATATTGATGAACATCGTATTGAGAGCATTTCTCCTATCCAAGAAATTCACCTAGTGATTCTGACCTCATGGGATGAAAGAGAAGGGAAATTGTAAAAACCTCATTATGTTGTTATTGCCATTACAATTCTTTCAAAAGTCTTCTGAAATCATTCAGCCATCTTGCTGCTTGAAATTCTAGTTTCTCGCAATCTTCTTCTTTTATCACATCTTGAGGTTTGTATTTTGACAGAATATCTCGCCAATTATTTAGGTCACTTATAACCCAATGGTCTTCAGGTATAGATGGAAATGTTTTCAGAATATGAAGCATTTCATCAATATCTGCTAATAACAAATCAGCTCGAGCTACTGAACGAAGTCTTGTAAGATCAATCAATTCAATCGCTGAAGAAACATAATCTGCAGTTTTAGAAGGCATCTTCTTTAGAGTGTCAAATGGTATGGATATTGCATCAGCTGTTTCAACACCTTCTGCAACACGTAATTGCCTTATACCTTTGGAATATCTTTCTTCCATTTTTTCTCTTTTTACAAATTCTTCTAGATTGAATCCGATTTTTTCTAACTGTATTCGAGCTTTGAATATACCCCGTAATAGTGACCTAAGCTGTTTTCTATAAGCAATTTGCTCTATTTCGTTATCTTCGAAACCTTTGATTAAATTATCTAACGTTACAATTGAAGCAAACAAATCTGCTTCTAATTCAAGTATTTTTTCTTCTTCCTTTGTCATACTACCACTTGAGTCTACTCTGATTTTGTTAAGCTGTTTCTCTGCCTTATAACCTTTTTTAGAGTATCTTCTGTAAAGCTTGAGAAAGTCTACATTTGTCATGTCTCCATCTTCAAATTTTTCATGCAAGGTCTCAAGAGTATCCACTACAGCACTAACATCAGCTTTTAGGTCATCTTCTCTTGATATGGAAACCTCTTTAGTTTCAATTTTAACTCCACCTTCTTTCAAAAGTGATTCTCTTTCTTTCTCTATGCTCCTGCTTATAGTTTCAATCTGTCTCTGATAATTGACAATCGATTCTTCTGTTGATCTCTTTTCTTCTTCGATTTTTGTATCAACCTTTGGAGCTTTAGCTTGAGTTTGAGGAAGCTGTCTTGTTGGTATTGCATATACTGGAAGCCCAGAAATACGTTCTTCTTTCTTTGCTCTTTTCACCTTTGTTTTGTAGGTTCTTGCAGGAACTTTAGTGAAAAGATCCATAATATCATTCATCACTTCATAGATGTTGTAGTTATTTTTCCAATTAGATAGAATTCGTAAATTTAAAGTTCCGTCGTCTTCAACATTAGGATGATTAACTTTTGGAGTAATATCTACAAAAGGAGGAATGTCAGGAAAACCATCTTGAATCCAAATATTGGCAAAAATGGGTATTTCTGTTCCTTCAATTATTCCAACAAAGCCTTTCCAATGTTTAAGATTGCCTCTAACTGGTTCAAATCCGGAAGCTTTTTCATAAATTAACTGCGCTTCATTTGCGAGGAGGAAATCATCTGTGGATATTTGTCTCACCTTGTTTCTATATCTCTAATAAATCATGGCTATCAAACTTTAAAAAATATTGCATTCAAGAACCGCTATTTTATAACCACCCTAAAGTTTTTCAATTTTTATAACAATCTTAATTGGTTTTGCCAGATTTTTATCTAAAATATAAACAATAGATTTTTCCTTTAGTTGATTTTCTACCACGCTCTCGCTATCTAATAGTTTTCCCTCAACCATCAAATCAGGTTTCTCCAAACCGTAAGTTAATGCTAATCTAAGCATTAAGTCTTTAATTGTTTCAGTAGGATGAGCAATAAATTTAATCTGTTCTAACTTGTATAATTCTCCACAAGCTGGGCAATCTTCTGTTCTTGCTAATGGAATGATAGTAGTTGCATTATTGAGACCATCGTAGAACATATAGTTCTCCAGAGGTGCTCCTAATTCAAGGATGAGTTTTAGAGATTCTTGAGCCATCATCCCCCCTATGATACTTGATAATGTTGCTACAGCAGGTAGTTTAGCTTCTTCCTCTTCTTCTTCTCTTTCTTTTTTCCTTTCTTCACCATAGGGAGTACATGCTTGTGCTAGTTCTTCATCGGGTACCAAGGGCTGGCATTCAAAACATGCAGTTTTATATGGAATAATTACTTGTACGTCACCTAAAAATGCGAACATTCCTCCTAAAATAAGAGGCTTTTTTACTCTTAAGGCCATAGAACTTATCCATCTTCTGCCAATGAATGTATCAAGGCAACCGATAATAACATTTGCTCGTTCATATACCGAAGCATTGACTTCTTCCATTTTTTTGTGATGAAACTCTATTTCTATCTCTGGGTTAATCTCCTTTAGTCTCTTAGAAGCTACTTCCGCTTTAGGTTTCCCTAGATCCTCATCACGAAAGAGTAATTGTCTATTTAAGTTTGATAATTCAATAGTATCAAATTCAATAATGACAAGCTTTCCAATGCCTGAAGATGCTAAAATAGTGGCAACATAACTACCTATCGCACCCACTCCAACAAGAATAACAGTACTACTATCTAATGTTGTTTGATCCCATCCTGGAATAAGTGATTGACGAGAATATCTGTTATCTTTTGGCATAAGGTAGCACCTCTAATCAATATCTTTCTTAATGAAACTGATATATGTTTCTTTTTAATCTAACAATCTAAAAGTAACAATGAATTTGTAAATAAAAATAACGTAGAATCATGCTTTTGATTCTTTAACAAAAGTGGAGAAGAAATTATCTGATTAAAAACCACCTTTGGTTCTTGCAATCAAATAGCACTTGTCTCCGTCCATCATACCTGTCTGCTTCAAAATTTCACTATCATCAAGTTGTTTTCCATGAAAAACAATGATTACTGTATTAGCAGGTATTTTTTTCTTCTTCGCTACTTCTCTTTTTAATTGAGCCACTGTTGAATGTGGATCTACATCTAGTTCGATTGATCCTCCACCGATAGCTGTTACTACTGAAATTCGCATTTTATCTAACACCAAATTGCTTCTAATTTTTTAATGACTTATTCATTATTAAAGCTTACCAAATCATTCTGAGAATAGAAGTGCTAAAAAATAAAGCAAAAAACTGACTTATACTTTATTTTACAGTTCTTTTCTTTTCTCCTTTCCTTTTAATTGTAATAGATGGTGGAATTCCTTCAATATCTCTTTCTAGCTTCTTAATACCTATTCTATTAACTTGCTTTCCTTCCATGAAACCTATTTTTATCATATAAAGCACATTCTTGAAAATCGTTTCTGCTGTTTGTTTTTTATCCGAACTGTCGTATAATTGTATCCAATATTCATATGCTTCTGATACTAGAAAAAACTGCATCAATGCTAACTTATCTTTTTCTTCTATATTTTTTGGAGCTTCTTCTGCCTCTTTTAATTCTTCCATCCTCTTTTTTCTCTGTTCTGCGATTCTTAGAAGCTCTTGGGTTTTTTTCCCCCTAATTTTCTCTAGTTCCTTGTCTTCTGTCATATCACTACACTGTCATTATATGACTGCTATAACAGCTTTTAAGTTTACTTTTCTTAAACACAAACTACCATCTATTTCATATTTTCCAAATAACGCAAATACTTGGGAAAACATTTTATTATGTCTTACTCACATTACCTTTTGTTTATAGGCAGATATTTTTCTACAGGGGAATATCTAGTCAAAAGATTGAATTTTTCTGCATAGTCTACTCCACAACGTAAGCCATCTGCACGTTTCATTGTATTTAACCAATCACTTACTCTTTCCCATTTATAGAAATCCCCATATAATTTTGCTACTTTTTGAACCTTCTCAAAATTCTTACTAATGTCAATGTGGATTACAGGTAATCTAGAGAATTCCTCGTAGTATAGAAACATTGGAATATGTAAAGGAGGACGATGTGGGGAAATAGGACCTGTAATATGAGGTATTCTTGCATAAGTTATGGCATCGTAAATTATCTGCGCTGTACCTCGATGATCTGGGTGTCTTGTATTTAACGACCAAGTAATAACTGCATCTGGTTTTATCTCAGCTATCACTTTTGCCATTTTCAACGCATTTTCTCTGGTTGATCTTACATGTGTGTCACCATAATCCAAGAATAGAGTTTCACACCCTACAATCTCTCCTACCTCTTTACCCTGTTCTTCTCGAATTTTCTTAACTTCTTCAAACTCCATTCCATTAAAATGAGATGCCATTTCACCGCTTGTAGTCCATGCTAAAATTACACTATCCCCTTTGTCAACGTGATTACAAAGGCTGCCTATGCTAGAAATTTCATCGTCGGGATGAGCAAAACAAGCAAATATGGTCTTTTCTTCTTCAGTCATTAGAATTGTTTAAGATGCTTATAATTTTAATTTTGTGTTTCATTAAAACATATTTTTTGTATTTATGTATCTTAATTCCACAAATACTATAAATAGCAAAATCTATCTTAAATAAAAGAAGAAGATGAATATTGAGGCTACTTTAATGTTTGATGAAAATAGAAAACAAAGAATAGCTAGAATTATAGAACTAGCTATTCCTATGGATTTCTTTGATTTATTGGAAGATTTAGCAATACACTATGGTAGCCAAGAAAATGCTATTTTGGAAGCTTTAAAGTCTCATCATAAGGAGAAATTTGGGATTCTCGGGAAAACAAAGATGGAATTTTCAACAACAACTACTAGAGTACTGCGTCAACTACCACAGATGGATACTCCAGTTACAGATGGAAAACTATCAAAAATCTTCGAAAATAGACAGAAATTTGACGAGAAAACTCAAACGAAAATTGAAGAAGTAGATAAAATTCTGGAAAAATTCAGCGAACAGATTGGTGATTTAACATCTATCAAGGATCTACGCGATGAAATTACATCAATGAAATCATTGATACAAAATATGGGTACTGTAGGTAATATGAGTTTTAGAACTACAGGTGCGAGAGCTGATTTATCATCTTTAGAAGTAGATCTAGCTGATTCTGAAGATGGAATAATAGCTCCACCAGAAAGACCATTACTAGAAAACGTTCTTGATAGTATTTTGCTTTTTGATGATGAAGAATTAGATGAGATTGTGAAAGAAGAAGCAGAAGAACAAGAAAAAACTGCAAAAAAGAAAGATAAATAGATTTATGCTAAATCCTTATTTGCTAGTTCAACTAATGATTTTGCAATTTTGGTGAAAGCATCGTCAACATGTTCTCCAGTAAGAGCACTTGTTCTTATATAATGAAGACTTTTGAGTTTTTTATGGGTCTCTTGACACTCTTTGTCTGATACCGCTATCTGATTCTTGAGATCTTGTTTATTTCCTACTAGAATTTTAATAACTGAAGAACCACAGTTATCAATAAACTCCTTATCCCATTTCTTTAAGTCACTCAGAGTTGCTTCTCTAGTAAGATCAAAGACTAACAATGCCGCTTTGGCACCCTTGTAAAAAGTGTGTCTGATAAAACGAAATCGTTCTTGTCCTGCAAGATCCCAGATAGAAAGCGCTACATGTGTTCCATCTTTTAATTTCACATGCTTCTCCGAAGGTTCCATTCCTATTGTCATAAGATATGAACTGTCAAATCTGTCGTGAACAAAACGCTGAACTAGACTGGTTTTTCCTACGGCAGCGTTACCAAGTAATAAAATCTTGAAATTAAAATCAGGTTGGGTACTCATTTCATTCATCTTCTAGTGTCTTAATTATGGTTTCAATCTCCTCTTTGAGACTAGTCAAAAAGAATCTTTCAAAACTTCCCACAGCTCTATCAATGGTAGATAATGAAATACAAAGATCTTCTATTATCTCCTTATGATCTTTCTCATAATCATTAGGGATGTGTCTCCTTATCTTCTTTTGAGCTCTCCTTGCCAGAGCTGAAGTTGTTTTTCGATCTAAAGCTCCTTTTTCATAAGCTGAAACAATGGATAGCATCCAAGATGCAACTTGTTCTAGCTTATCAAACTCTTCAAGCGGGGAAAGTTCAGTCATAACAAATAAGGAAAAGATACTAGCGTTAATATAATTTGTGTTTGCTATTATGGAAACACGAAAGAAAAATTGAAAAAAATAAAAAAAGAGGGACGGAGTCCCTTTCTCTCCCAGAATAAACGGAGCCTGTGCTCCAAAGGCAAACTAAGCTTCTTGACTAATCTCAATCTTGTCTTCTACAAGGAACTCAAAGTTGTCCCTGATTTCAGGATCAAGATAATAAAACACACTGCGCATGTCACTTAAATTAGACATTTTCTTAAGGATACCCTTCTCCAGTAACCTTCTTATACCGTAACGTACGGTCCTTTCAGGTTGGTCTACTGACCCTAATATTTGCTTTTGAGTCATAGGACCGCTTATATCTAGGACTTTAATTATGTCCTCACCACCGCGAGGTAGTTTACGCCTCTTCATTTTTATACACCTGTATTTTGTTTTCAACCAACTGTTGTTGATTGTCTTACGCTTTAGAGCGTCTCTAAGAGTCGACTGTTTGTCAGCGATAATGTCCCCTAACTTTTACCCTTATAAATGTTTGGGAGAACCAACTACCACTAATTAACATACTTTGAAATGGTTTCAATACATATTTCTAATATGTATTCTAATAACCAGTTTTTTCTGGTATTTATCCGACTCAAAGGTTCTAGTAATTGTACGTTGATAATTTCACTTATATACTTTTCTCATAAATGAGACGAAAATTTAAAACAAGATAATGTTTTCTTAGAAAATTTGCATTTTACTTGATTTTGAGGGATTTTTAGTTATAAAAATGACAATACGTTAACTTTAAAACGACTTTTACTTTCTTCTTCATGTGACAGAATTAAAAAAACGAGACCTACTATTTTTTTATGGTGGAGCATACCTTATGATAGCAATTTTAGAAGGGATACTATTCACGTTAATAATTGGAAGCTGGGCAGGAATTGAT
>JAGLTP010000101.1 GCA_023135215.1 Candidatus Heimdallarchaeota archaeon | reverse complement strand
AACAAACGAATCATTTTTAATTGCTTGAAGTTCTTTCAACTTGAAACATAATGGGGAATAAGGTAAAAGATGATAATTCTATTTTGATGAGAGCTTTATTAGATCCAAAAGGTAAGAATAAATATATCTATTCACTCATTTCATTTACTTTTGTTGTGCTATTAACAGTACTACTTTACCTAGTTCCTGATTATTATTTTCTTGAGAAAATTACCAACAATACCGTTTTTGAGATCCTTCAAATCTATCAATTTGATGTTGTTTTCGATGGTTTTTACAGTGACAAAGATCCAGAGGGAACTTTCATCGTTGCAATAGTAAACATTCTGACTGGTCTAGATGGACACAATGCTTTAACTCCTGTAATCAAATCAATAACCGCTTCACGAAGATTTGCTGTAGTAAGAGCTTGTACTGGTATGCAGGCTGGTGCGCTTCTTATGGCTTTAATTATTGTTACTCCAGCAGATTTCTGGAATAAAGTGAAAGCTACTACATATGCCCTAATCGCATTAATTATTGGAAATTTCTTAAGAATCGCGTTAGTTATAGGTATGACAGTGACTTTGCAAGTAACTTATGGTACTGGACATGAACCTGCTTGGATGTGGGCACATGATGTTTTAGGAAAACCAATAGGTTTCTTTGGAACAATCTTTTTCGCACTTATAATTGAGAAACAAGGTGTCCCTATATTAAATACGGTCAGTATTTGGATTGACTCATTATTCGATTTATTCGGTTTTATAGCTGTAAAACTTGGTCTTGATAAAAAACAAAAGAGTGAAACATCCAAAGAAAAGTCATCTGAGAGTATAGAACAAGAAAAACCTCCGCCTTAATGATTTTTTCAATTCTTCATTTTAGTAGAACTCTTTTACATTATTTTATCAATAATAAATCAATAAAAGCATACTGGATACTTTGATAACTTTTATTAAACGTAATTATATATATTAACCCGAATACAGTTTGAGTGTGAAGATATAATGAGATATCTAGAAGTCCAAGAGGATGGATCTTTAGTAGAATCACAAGAATTAGACCTTAATGCAGAAAAAGTTCTAATTATTGTAGATGAAGATGAAAAAAGAATGTGGTTATGGAAAGGCTCAAGTTGTCCAATAAGAAAGAAATTCATTGGAAGTAGAGCTCTTTCAGATTTGAGAAAAAAGGAATATGGTTTTGCTTACATCCCACAAACTTGTGATCAAAATGACGAAACTGCAGAATTTGTTGCAATGGTGAAAAAAATTGGTAAATCGGGACTAGTTGCAGATAATGTGGTTCAGAGGGCTGAAGAAATTATAGAAAGACAAAGCAAAATTAACGTGTTCGAAGAAGCTTCGGAAGTTGAAGGATCTATTCAGCCTGGTGCTGTTTCTGATGATGAAACAAGACTTAAGGATCGACCTGCACAGGTTTCTTCTGCGCAATTACCTACTCATATGGCTAAAATGGGGGCCCCAGGTAATCGTCCTATGCCAACTATTCTATCTGCATTAGAATCAGATTCCATGGAAATTAAGAAACCTGAACCTACAATTGAAGTTAAAGATAGCTTACTTGAAAAATCATTCGAAATTCTAAGGGATTTAGGCGCACCAAAAGGCTTTTACAGAGATTTAGTTATAATTGGTAACAAAGTATTTACTGAAACTTATAAAGGGGCTTTTGAGGAATTAGATGAACCACCAGAAGGAATATT
>JAGLTP010000100.1 GCA_023135215.1 Candidatus Heimdallarchaeota archaeon | reverse complement strand
TAATTGCATTAACTAATACTTGAACTGGGTTATGTCCAGATCTTTCATGAATTATCTCAAATGCTACTCGTACAACATTGATTGCTCTTTGTTTCTTTCCTGCGTTCTTCCCCTTTCTCATCAATTTGTTAATAAAGCGCTCTACGATACTCATTTCCGCTTTCTTAAATCGTTGATCTTGGCTCCTTCCTCCTGAGTGAGGAAAATACACTGGTCGAAGGGAAATATATCTCTGTAATCCTAAATCACTTACTGATACTTCGGAAAGATCCCATTTTCCAAAGAGCTTGACTTCTTCGCTCATTTTAGTAGCCTCTTTAACTAAATTAGCAGAACTATAATTGTTTAAAAATTTAATGTTGAGAGACATAATAAAAGAAGAAAAAGAGAAAGAGGAGGAGACTATTACCATCTTCTAGTCAATTAAAGTTTCAGTTTCTTTATTATCCATGGGAAGAGCAAGAAGAATATTGGTCCCATTATGGCATATACAACCATATCCAATGATATCTTCAAAGTTTCAAGAGCCCAAGCATCAGCTATTATCTCATCATAAATGTATACAAAGGCAATTGGAATTGCTATTATAAGAATTCTCAGAATTACTTTCCACCATTTATCAGACTTACTATTGAAATCAATGATTTTACCTTCTATTGCATATGAAATTGTACCAGTAGTAAATAACACTAAGATTTTCAGCATACTTATTTTTTGCTTAAATTCATTAGGTACAGATGGACCCCCATGAAGGAAAATTATGGGTATAGCGAAGATAGCAAATACAAGCAGAGAAATCAGGATTTTCAATGGTGTTGATTGTTTACTTAAATAATTTCCAACTGGTTCTTCAATTAACATGAAAGTCCCAACAATAACCATACCGATACCAAAGCCCATTAGTACATCTGTGAACCAATGAACTACAAGATAAATTCTTGAAAAACCAATAAGTAGAGGTAGTGCTATTCCAACAGTTATCATACCCCATTTAGCAATAATTGCTGCGAGAGCACCCCAGGTTGTCGTACTCAGTTGTGCGTGACCACTTGGTAATCCATAAGATGTTTCGTCTACTTCAGCATAACCAAAACTATCATCAGGTCTATCAAAACGAAAAGCAGCTTTTGATATAACATTTATCGTCATAGAAGATACTAACGTTGCTATAGTACTGTATGCTTTCCTTTTATCCCATACATAGTAAAGAATGACAAGAAGAGCTATGTACACAATTGGCTTTCCTAAGTATGATACTATTCCCATTATTGTATGACCAATTCCTTGATCAGTTTCGTCTACATAGAAGAAATCTGAAATTACTTTATCGATTGGATTATCTCTGCTAGGTGAGCTATATACAATTCCCAATGCAGTAGCAATGAGTGCAACTCCTAATACAAATAATAAAATTACAACAATGTTTTTCTTTTTCATAATATTAATTTTTTAAAACGACTTTTAATTAAACCTTTCGTG
>JAGLTP010000010.1 GCA_023135215.1 Candidatus Heimdallarchaeota archaeon | reverse complement strand
AGTATTCTAGGAATCTCGGTGAGTGTATTAGTAATTGATATCTTTAGAAAAATCACTAAAAAGAGATAAGGAATACTTCCTCCAATTCTATAGGTAGTTAATTCAAAGTATGTAATGCATAATAAATCCAAATGTTAGCTCAAAAACCTTTTCTAAATGATTGTGTTTCTTTGCGAATTTACTAGTTTAAGAAGCAAAGGTTTCAGAATAAGAATATCTCTCACTAAATTGGGAAAATATTTGACCAATTACTTTTTAAGCATAAAGCACGGTATGGTATTTTGTATTCAAACAGATAATGACATCTGTTTTGAAGAAAAAATGAGGTTAAAAAATGAAAAAATTAAAACAAAGTATAGCGATAGCTATTACAATAATTTTGTGTATCTCCTTAAATCAATCAGCTTTTAATGGATTAATCAATGCAATGCCACAAGATGTTAATTCATTCGATACTGAAGGAGAATTGATAAAAGAAGCTCCGGGTGGGGTTCTAATTGATTTTGATGATTTAGCAGACTCTGTAAATGTCCTTTCGCATTATGATGATGTAACATTTACTGCTGGATATACTACTTGGGATTCAACTGCAAGTTTGCTTTACCCTCCATTGTCTTCTCCCAATATAGCTTATAGCTTTGAAGATAATAACAACATTACCTTTGATAATCATGTATCTTATGTAAGCTTATACATATCTACAGTTTTTGATTATGGTATTGAAGTTGTAGCATATACAAGCACTGATCTAGTTGTCGGTAGAGCTGCTGTAGGTGCAGATGTACAAAACCAATTCGTAGAAATTGACGCACCTTCAGGTGTTATACATAGAGTATCAATAACTGGTGATTCAGGTTTCAATACTTACTGGGCGATAGATGATTTATTCTATCTTGAATACGTTCTTACAATTGACAGAACAATTACTTTTGAAGAGTTTGAGGTAGGATCAATTGGAGATTCATATCCCGGTTTAATATTCTCTCCAGACTATCGAACATGGTATTCAACTGGGAATCCTTATTATTCTCCAGAATCTGGTGACTATGTAGCCGTTAGTAATCTTGTAGATAATTGGCTTATTTTTGAAATGCCAGTTCAAAAAGCGGGATTGTTTATATCGACTGCTATTGATGATTACGAGATTGTTGTCACGGCATATACAGATCAAGATCTAGTAATAGAAGATATAGAAATTGTAGCAAATACACC
>JAGLTP010000001.1 GCA_023135215.1 Candidatus Heimdallarchaeota archaeon | reverse complement strand
GATAAAGGGTACTTTATAGTAGTAGAGAATGATTTCGTTGACGATTTTATTTATGAACAGATCTATAAGCTACTCCATGGAGAGATAATTCCAGCTCCAGAAAGAGCAAAAACTCTCACGAGAAAAGAGATGAAAGAAGCTACAATAGCTGAATTTGCACAAGAATTCGACAAAAGTACTGAAGAAATTATAGATATAGAATTCTTCAAACGAATTCTCATTGAGAAAAATACAGGTATATTACCAGAGAAAGTTGAAAATTCAAAATATTCCCTAATTTCTCTGGGGAATGTGAAAATCATAAGTGATTCAGTTATAGTAAATTATGGATCCTCCATGTTTGGACTTTCTGAAATCTTTGATTTAGAAGGGAAAGTTGTAGAAAATGTAAAGGGGACGGAAATAGGAGTCGTCTATGATTTGAAACTCCTCGAAAAACCTGTCCTTCATCTTTGGACTTCTATTGATTTAATGTTGATAGCATCTCTCATCTCTGATACACCAGAGAAGCTCTTTGGAAAAGATCAAAACTTCATTGATAATTTGGCTATTTCAATAGGAAAACAACTGAGTATTGCACCACAAATTGCACTGCGACCAGATATAGTTATGATTTTTATGAATTTATCCGGAAAGATATCAGATATAGATTATTTAGGTGAATTAATGGAAAAATTTAATCCTAAATCTATCGAACTAACTAGAATAATTTCAGTAGATAAAAGAAAAATACTAGCTGATATCAGTGATGAAGAAATTATGGAAGAAATCAATACAGATATAGAAGTAGGAGAGATAGATGATGAACATCGCTATGTTACCTCTCCGGATTATTTCCTTAGAGAACAATGAAGAAAATCGAAGGTTTTTTATTCTCTTATCTCCGCTGGATAAAGAGGAAAGAGAAGAATGAAGGATACTTTTGTTGGTTTCTATAAAAAGCAAAATGTTAGAGACATAAATGAGAAAAATTCGATAATCCTTTTTGGATTACCTTTTGAGCGAGTAAAAGCTACTCCAGGAGGGTCAAAGAGAGCACCAAAAGCTATTCGAAAACATTCCTATGAATTTAGTGGAGTTTCCATGGAATATGACATTACTAAAAGTAAAAGAGCATATTTTGATTTAGGTGATTTCTGGGGGTCCAATAAAATTGAAGAAATTTGGAAAAAAGCTTATGATTTGGATTCAAAAATCCTAGCTTTAGGCGGAGATCATAGTATAACTATTGATACTTTATCCAATTCAGAGATAGATGATAAAACAGCAATCATTTGGTTAGATTCTCATGCTGATTTAGCGGATGAATACCCAAAAGGAGTTTTTCAATCACATGGAACAGTATTCACAAATCTAAAGAATTTGAAAAAACTCAAAGCAGATCAATTATTATTAATTGGAGGACATGCCTTTACTCAAACCTCTACAGAACACAATAAAATCAATAATAATGAAGTAAACTTCTTACCAACACAGAAGATAATGAAAAACAGCGAAGAGGGTTATAAAATTATAAGAGAGTTCATTGATAGGTATGATCGAGTCTACCTAAGTATAGATTTAGATGTATTGGATCAGTCTTTTGTTCCAACTCTAGGAACAGCAGAACCATTTGGATTAACACCTCAGATATTACTTGAAATACTTGAAATTATTATTCCAAATGCAATGTATGTTGATATTGTTGAGACACAGTTTAAAAGATCAAATAAAATCGTTCTTAATTTTGTTGTAGGATTAATTTTTCAGATTCTTCGGATTTGGGAAAAAATATAGATTTAGGAGAAAGTTTATTTCTTACTATTCCTTTTTTGTTTTATGACTTCTAAAAAAATAATATTAACTGATAAAGCTCCAGCTCCTGTAGGTCCTTATTCTCAAGCAGTTCAAGCGGGACAATTTCTTTATATTGCAGGACAGGTACCAGTGAACCCTGAGACAAAGGAGATAATAAAAGGAGATATCCAGAGAGCAACAAGGCAAGTTATGGAAAACATTAAAGCTATTGTTGAAGAAGCAGGTTACACTATGATGGATGTAATCAGATGCAGAGTTTACCTGAAAAATATGGATGATTTCGGAAAAATGAATGAGATTTACGGTTCTTATTTCCCGGAGCAACCTCCAGCTAGAGTAGCTTTTGAAGCAAATCGTTTACCGTTAGATGTTGATGTTGAAATATCTGCAATTGCATGGAAAGAATAGTTATTCTTCCTCACTTTTTTTCCTTAATTCATCAATTGAAAGTTTAACATATTTCTGTTTAATAGAAGTTATTGTATCTTCCACAGAATCTTTGAACTCTTTAGCTTCAACAAATTTTCTCTTTGTCAGAATATCTATAGAAGACTGATTCCCCACATGACCCAATAACCAGATAATCTTTGTCTTTGTATATTCCGGCAGATCTTTGTTTAATAATGAATGTAAGTCATTGACTATGGTATCATTATAGAATTTAAGCAATTCAGCTGCTGCGGATCTAACTCTTTCATCTTCAGATTTAAGTTCATCGAGAACTACTTGTTTTATATACTGATTTGGTTTTTTTACAGAGATTGATTTTATTGCTTCGACCTTCTTAAGAGGTTCTGGATCTTCTTGAATGATCTTAACTAACCTATCAACAATCTTAGGAGAATGATAGTGTTTCAATCCACGGATAGCAAAAAGACTGAAATCTCTCCTTGAGTCTTCTGTAGTTGAGAGGAGATAATTTACTAGTTCTTCCTCTGAATAAACTCTATTTTGCTTATCCTTTTGTGTAGAATCCACAAATATAATTAAACTTCGTTATAAAAAAAATTATGTATTCAAAAAAGAAAGAGAGGTTATCTCTTTTTACGTAGATAAATAACAGCTAAAGCTACTAACCCAAGCATAGAAATGACACCAAATGGATAAGGTACTGGTCCCATAGTAGGTTCTGGAGGTGCTACAAGTTTCAATTTGAATTCAACTTCAAAGAAATTACCTGATCTATCATAGACTCTGAAAATAATATCATGTTCTCCAAATGTTAGGAAAGGAACTGTTGCTTCTGTAGCATTCAGAAATTCGAAGAGATTCCCTTCGTCAGTTTCTATAACAATTTTAGCTATATCACTACCTCCTAAGTCTGAACCATTAACAAAGAATGTTACTTGTTTAAACTCAGTTTCGATTATTGTGATTTCTTGAAGTGTAGGATCAACGAAAGTTCCATTTGCTAATTGGACTAAAATTTCTCCTTCTGGTACCTCATCTTCTATGAGTACTGTTACTGTTTTACTAATTAAAGCACCATAAGCAAATGCAGTAATATTTATTTTATACTCACCTACTGAAGAATAAAGATGATAAGCTGTGTGTATTGGTAAGTCAGCATAAATATCTATCCCAGTTGCATCGTCCCAGTTGATTTCTACTGTTGTAATATTGAGTTTTGGAGCTTCTGCTTCCCAGT